>JALLOG010000034.1 GCA_027717645.1 Desulfobacterota bacterium AH_259_B03_O07 | reverse complement strand
AAAATTTAAACTGACCCGCTCATCCGCCATTGCTGGATATGTCACATAATTTAAGGACAGTCTTTTAGATTTTCAAAGTTTTTTTTACCAATCCTTTTTCAAGGGAAAAGGATTAACTGGCATTCTAAAAATTGCGTTAAGAAAATCAGAAACAAAGACGTTAAAAAAAATTTGCGGGATGGGGTTGAATTCAAATTTTTTAGTCGGAGTTTATGATTTTTAGCTAAAGTTTTGGGCAGCCTAGTCCTGAGCCTCGTCGAAGGGTTGTTTCTTTGTATCAAGACAAAGAAAAGAATAAACCTTATAGATGCCCGGTTTATATATCACAAATGACATATGGGCAATATTTCATAAACTTTAAAATTATTCTATGGATTCTGTCAACAAATTACGTTACATCTACAATCGAAGGGAGCATTTCGACAGTTCTGGGTACATGCTTAACGATGAAGCAATCCACATTGTCATCGCGAGTCTTAAACGAAGCGATCTCTTGCCACCTCTGGAGATTGCTTCACATTCGTTCGCAATGACGCTTCTGGGGCCTTTCAATAACGGGAGAAACCTCGTAGCAAGCTAGAGGAAATTATCAATTTAAATGAAACTCAAATATCTTTTATCACTACAGAAAAGCTATTTAAATTCATTTCTACCGATACTGGGTAGAGTATAATTTGAAAACAATGAATCTTGGAAAATTACGCAGAGACAGTTTAAAACTCTTCAATGCCGGCTTGAAGGCAGTTGATCCTGTAAGTGCAATTAAAGAATGTCTATACCTTAAAGACAACAAGTTAGAAATCCTTGGTCAAACATACGACCTATCTAAATACGAAAACATATACGTAATTGGCATGGGTAAGGCCTCTGCAGCAATGGCTAAGGCAATAGAGGAAATCCTGGATGAGAGAATTAGCACCGGTATTGTCAACGTTAAATATGGCCATGCCGTTCCTCTCAAAACTGTTAGAGTAAATGAAGCCGCGCATCCGTTACCAGATACGGCGGGCTTGGAGGGAACCAAGGAGATTATAACCCTGCTAAAGCAAACCGGGGAGAAAGACCTTGTGTTTTGTTTGATTTCAGGCGGAGGTTCATCGCTATTGCCATGCCCGGCTGATGGTATCACCCTAGAACAAAAACAAAGTCTTACCAAGACTCTATTGGATTGTGGCGCCACCATACATGAAATTAACGTCCTACGTAAGCAAATTTCTCAGGTTAAAGGCGGTCGTTTAGCGGCAATCGTATATCCCTCGACCTTAATTTCATTGATTCTTTCAGACGTTGTAGGAGACAATTTGGAGAGCATTGCATCAGGCCCAACAGTTCCAGATCCTAACACATTTAATGATTGCATGAACGTACTTGAAAAACATGAAATTGATCGAAAAATTCCAGTCGAAATATTTGAATATATAGATAAGGGCTGTCGAGGAGAAATCGAGGAAACGCCCAAAGCCGAGGACCCTGTCTTCAGAAGAACTCAAAATGTAATTATCGGAAGCAACATACAGGCCCTAAAAGCCGCGAAACAAAGGGCTGAAGAATTGGGATATAATAGTCTTATCCTTTCTTCATTTATCGAGGGTGAATCTGAAGAAGTTGCCAAAGTGCATGCAGCCATCGCAAAGGAGATTTTAATTACGGGCAACCCGGTTCGTAAGCCGGCTTGTGTCATATCGGGCGGAGAAACAACAGTAAAAATAAAAGGAAAAGGATTAGGGGGACGCAATCAGGAATTCACCTTGGCGGCAGCATTGGCTATAAATGGTCTAAGAGATATAGTAATATTTAGCGCTGGTACAGATGGAACAGATGGTCCGACAGATGCCGCTGGTGCTATGGCAGACGGTTCGACCATAAAACGTGCAGCCGAATTAGGTTTATTTGCGGAACGATTTCTCAGGGATAATGATTCATACAATTTTTTCAAACCCCTAGGAGATTTGATAATAACGGGTCCTACCGATACTAATGTAATGGATATAAGATTAATTCTTGTCTGTTAAGATAAACCTGCTATGTCTGCAATTTAAGAAGAAAAATTGTAATGTATTTAAAATCCTCCATAGGAGTTTGACTTTAATGGCAATAAAAAAATATCAATCGTCCCTGAGAGAAAATGTGTTTATGTGGGTTGAGAAAATTAAAACCGTAGACATCCTTGTAGGGATTCCTTGTTACAATACTGAGGATACCCTAGGTTATGTAGTAGAGCAGGCAGCTAAAGGGCTTTATCAATACTTTCCAAATGATAATTGTGCAATCTTTGTTAGCGATGGAGGATCTCTTGATGACACCAGAGAGCATGCATATGAGGCGTCAATTCCGGAGGATATTAAAAGGCGTGTCACAATATATAGAGGACTACCAGGTAAAGGTACAGCCTTCAGATCAGTCTTTGAATTAGCGTTAATATTAAAAGCGAAGGCAATTGCAGTAGTGGACGCAGATTTGAGGAGTATAACACCCGAGTGGTTAAAATTACTAATAGAACCGATACTCGAAAATTCAGCAGGGTTTGTTGCACCTTATTACCATAGACATAAATTTGACGGCACGATCACAAATCAAATAGTGTATCCAATGACCAGGGCTCTATACGGAGTTGACGTACGCCAACCGATAGGTGGTGATTTCGGATTCTCAGCTGATCTAGCTGCATTCTATGTAAAGGAGGATGTTTGGGAAACTGATGTGGCAAGATTTGGAATCGATATCTGGATGACTACATGTGCCATAAACGAAGGATTTAAGATTGTTCAAACCTATTTAGGAACCAAAGTACACAATGCAAAGGACCCGGCCACAGATCTAGGACCAATGTTTAGACAGGTAATTAGTACTCTTTTCTATCTTATGGGAAAATATGAAAACAACTGGGAAAGAGAAAATCCATTTCGGGCAATACAAATCAATAACAAAAAAGAGGAAGAATCTCAGCTCGAGTCGGTATCAGTTAGTCTTAATAATCTAAAAGAAGAATTCGTTGAGGGTTTTGAACATTTTAGGCCTATGTACAAAGAGATTTTAAATGCTGACAATATATCGAGACTTGAAAAAATACACAGAAGTTGGAAATCCAGTAAAAATGATGAATTTGATGCTGATTTGTGGAGCAAAATACTTTACGATTTTGCTTATGTTTATCATCTCTGGCAGAGGAATAAGCGTAGACTAGTTGATATCATTACTCCACTATATTTTGGACGTACTAAGAGCTACTGTGAACAAGTGATGGGCATGAGTAGTGGAGAGGCGGAAAGAGTAGTTCAAGAACAAGCAAATATTTTTGAAAAGAACAAACCCTATTTGCTTAAACGATTTTCAACATAGGCATTATTAAGCCCTTAACTATTTATCCGAAGACCGCCGATGAACTCCTTATATGTCTAAAGTAACTTATAATGTATGGTATCTAATATACTAATACCATTATCTAATTACGATAGCTTTTTGAAACTTTAACCAGGCCTTAACACATCATCCAACGACGAAAAAAACCTTAGCAATTCTTCCTCGGTATTATAAAAATGTGGAGCAATTCTAATCGCTCCGCCCCTAACATTTACCAATATGCCTTCGGCCTTTAATGCGTCACGAACGGCTTTTGAATCAAAATCCCCTTTTGTAGCATGAATTCCCGATCTATCTTCTCTTTTCTCAGGTGACAGTATCTCGAATCCCCTTTTAGTAGCTTCTTCGACAATCAAATCACCGAAATCCAATATCCTTTCATAAATCCTATCAATACCTATTTCCAGCAGAAGATCAACCGCAGCGCCTAGAGCAATAATTCCCATGACACTGAGAGAACCCTCCTCAAACTTAAGTGTGTTTTGTTTGAGACAAAAGTTAATATGATCGTAATCATACTCATCTTCCATACACTTCCATCCAATAAGTGGTGGATTCAATATTTGGGTAAGCTCTTTCCTGCAATAAAATATTCCGGCCCCCTCCGGCGCTAGAAGCCACTTGTGACCATCAGCCGCAAGAAAATCAATTCCGTATTCCTTCACATTCATTGGAATGATTCCCAAGCTCTGGATTGCATCGACAAAAAGAAAGATTCCTTTCTGATTGCACAGTTCGGCCAACCTTTCCAGGTCAATCATGAATCCATTTGAAAACTGCACGGAGCTAATAGAAAGAAGCCTCGTTCTTGAATCAATCAAGCTTTCAATATCATCAAAGTCTATCCTATTTCCCCGGTCGGGAATAAACTTTACTTCGATTCCTTTTCTTTTTAGATTTATCCAAGGATAGACATTAGATGGAAATTCTTTCTCGTAGACAATTAGGTTATCACCGTCTTTCCAATCAAGTCCTTCCGCAACTATTGATATACCGTGAGAGGTATTTTTAACAAAACCGATTTCCTCTTTATCAGATCCTACAAGTCCGGCACACGAATCCCTTATTATATCGATCCTATCCATCCAAGATTCATAGCTAAAAATTGCAGATTCGCTTGCCTCGATCAAAAAATCAATTACGGCTTTTTTAACTCTTAGTGACACTGGCGCTACAGCCGCGTGATCTAGGTACACCAAACCTTTTGTTACGGGAAATTCATTCCTATAGGATTCGATTGTCTTTTCACCAAATTCGTTGTTGCCCATTGTAAGACTAAAGTTACCAAAGACAAAAAATGTATCAAATAAATGACACATTCAAATAGAGTGGTACAATTGGGAATCTTCTCTTGACACTTACCCGTGATAGCATCAATATTTAAATAAAGTGATAACGCGTAGGGATTTTCTAAACTTAGCTCTTACAGGTGGGATATGTTCGGTTTCTTTTCCATTAGTAGGTTCATATAAATCATCTGAATTTAATTTCGCACAATTAAAATACAACGGCGACTGGGAACCCAGACCAAGAGCTTATCGAAGACTCATGTCTTCACTAGACCTAAGGACAAGCGTAAAAGCCTCATTTCAAAGAAAGACAATAGAAATCGGATCAAAAGAACTATTCCACTTTCCGTTTCTATATTTAGCTGGGAACGGTTCATTTGAACCATTTACCGAATCTGAACGTAAAAGGATTAGAAAATTCCTAAAACTAGGGGGAACGCTTCTGGTAGATGATGCATCAGGGGAAGAGAACTCCGCTTTTGATAGTCAATTCCGATCAGAGCTAAGTGAAATCTTCCCCGAACTATTAATAAAAAGAATTCCAAACGATCATGTTATTTATAAGTCCTTTTATCTGCTCAGCACACCGGGCGGCAGGAATATAATAAAACCTTATCTGGAGGGAATTACTTTTGAAGATGAAGACAGGACCACAGTCATATATTCAAGAAACGATCTAGGGGGTGCATGGTCTGAAGATGAGTTTGGGAGATGGGAGTTCGAGTGTGTACCAGGAGGAGAATTTCAAAGGGAACAAGCCTTTAGAATGGGAATCAACGCAATAATTTATAGTTTAACCGGCAATTATAAAAAAGATCAGATACACTCACCTTTTATTGATAGAAGGCAGCTGAATCTTTAATGGTTTTTGTGAATCAAAATAATAAATTGAAGGAATTTATTTATATTTTCCACACGAAAATAAATTTGAAATCATCAATTTTTTGTTATAATTAATAAATTCTAATTAAAGAAGAAGGATGACATAATGGATCTCACTAATGATCAGGTAAGTCGTTACAGCAGGCACTTGATTATGCCTGAAGTTGGAGTAGAAGGTCAGGAAAGGCTTTTAAGTTCGAGGGTGTTGTGTATTGGTGCTGGAGGTCTCGGTTCACCCCTCACACTTTACTTAGCGGCAGCAGGAGTTGGCCACCTTGGGATCGTCGATTTTGACGTTGTGGATTTTAGTAATCTTCAAAGACAGATTATTCATAGTGAGGATAATATTGGAGTGTTAAAAGTTGAGTCCGCTAAAGAAAGGCTTCACGAGCTTAACTCCGACATAAATATAGAAACCTACAACACCAGGCTGAATTCCGAAAATGCTATGGACATATTTAAAGATTATGACCTCGTAATAGACGGTACTGACAACTTTGCAACAAGATATCTTGTTAATGATGCTTGTGTGCTACTGGGAAAACCCAACGTATATGGAAGCATTTTCAGATTTGAGGGTCAGGTAAGTGTATTTGATGCTGAGCGAGGGCCTTGCTATAGATGCCTTTACCCTGAACCACCTCCTCCTGGAATGGTGCCAAGTTGTGCGGAAGGAGGAGTACTCGGGATTCTTCCAGGAATCATCGGTGCGATGCAAGCTGCTGAAGCAATAAAGTTAATTATTAATAAGGGCACCCCTTTGATCGGAAAGCTACTCTTTCTTGACGTTATGGAGATGAAGATTAGGGAACTAAAGCTCCAAAAAGATCCTAACTGCCCAATCTGCGGTGATAATCCTACAATTACAAAACTTATAGATTACGAGGAATTTTGTGGAATTGGCAGGGGTGCAGACGAACCTGCAGAAGATAGTGCGGATATCGAAATTGGTGTTGATGAATTTAACGACATTATCTCAAATAATAAAAATGTATCCATTTTAGATGTCAGAGAACCCCATGAATATGAGATATGTAAATTGAATGGCTCCAAATTAATTCCATTAGGGGAGTTGCCATCGAGAATTAATGAGCTTGACACGGCTGATGAAATTGTTGTCCATTGCCATCATGGTAGTAGGAGTCTTCAGGCAACTAGATTCCTTAAACACATGGGATTTAAGAAAGTAAAAAACCTCCGTGGGGGTATAGACGCCTGGGCTGAAAAGTATGACCCGTCGATGCCCAGATATTAAAGCCTTCCCCTCAAATTATAGAGATGTAGTATGGCGACCTTTAGGTCGCCATTCCGATCGTAGCTAGAAGCTGCTCCCACGAAAGATTTTTAGGAATATACTACATTTAGGAGCGCCATCCCTTCGACCCTTCGATATAACTCAGGGCTCGGCGCAGGAGAGGCGCGATAAAATTGCGGCTCGGAGACGCTGCCACATTTTTCATAGAGACCTAAGAGATCCTATAGAGGGGCTAAGTTGTTTTCTTCTAACTGCATTCGGGCATGACAATTCAACGGGATAAACTGCTAAAGAATGGGCAGGGGGGGACTCGAACCCCCACGGATGTGAATCCAACGGCTTTTGAGGCCGTCGCGTCTGCCAGTTTCGCCACCTGCCCTTAAAGGAATGTAAATATTACCCTAAGTGCAAATAAAGAATCAAGCAAATAAAGAATCCGTCATGAGCGACCCCGTCGCAAGTTACAGGGAATTCGCCGGTTAAATATGATTCTTTTTACTCGCAATTTAAATTGAAAAAACTGATTGACAAATGAATTAAACTGTGAGATATTAAATGCACGTTTAGTTAGGAGGTATTTTGATTTGTTAAAGGGTAAAGTAAAATGGTTTAATAGCTCTAAGGGTTATGGATTCTTAGAGCCGGATGACGGTGGAAAAGATGTATTCGTCCACTATAGCGTAATTGAAGGACAAGGATATAAAGTCCTTACGGATGGTGAAGAAGTTGAGTATGAGTCCGTTGAGGGACCAAAGGGTCCTCAGGCTAGTAAAGTTGTTAGATCGACAAATAATCAAGAATGATCGTTATTGCGATCATATAGGAAACGGCTTTATTAACTGTTTCATTCAGTTAGGTATTAATTGTTAAATTAATAACTCAACTATCTTGGTATAACAAATACCAATAGAGAGCTGCTATTACCAGCGAGTGAGTTATTTTCCCTTCAGAAACTAATTGTTTTATGTCTTCCACAGGGAATAATAATGAATCTATGTCCTCAGTTCCATCGAGTTTTGGTTTCTGGATCTTTGTGATATTGTTAGCTAAATAAGTAAAGCAAGAGTTATTTTGTATGGCCGGGTTAGGGTGAACCTTTCCAATGAAAATCCATTCATCCGAAATACAACCAGTCTCCTCAAGTAATTCCCTTTTTGCAGCTTCAAGTGGCGACTCTCCAGGATCAGCCATACCGCCTGGTATCTCGAATGTTATAGACCGAATACCATGACGATATTGCTTAATCAATAAAATCTGATCATCCTGCGTAATCCCAATCACATTAATCCAAATTGGTGCTTCAATCACATAGAAATCGTGTTCTTTTCCAGTAATAGGGGATAGACCGATGTCCTTCCTTGTTGCAAACACGCGATAAGAATTCAATTTTTCGGATTTTACAATATTCCATTTCTTTATCATTGAGTATGCTCCCTTCTATTTTTTCTATAAATAGAACTACACCCCAACAAAAATTATTGGTTCTATAATTCACTAGTAAAATGAATCCCTAAAATGCCATTTTGCGATAATCCCATGAGGCTGTTTTCTCCAAAATAAACTTCAGAACCACCCTATTAGGAATACTCGTAAGGGCTCTATATCCAGGGTGTTCAGTAGTTCCAAAATATCTTTGAGCAAGTGCCTCTCTGAATCTCTTAAACATTTTTTCATCACCTACCTTCTCCATCTTACCCTGCATCATTACTCCACGGTAATCATAAAGAAATCCACCCGAGTCTATAACCAATGATACATTTTGGTTAAATTCGATGTTTCTCACCTTCTTTGTTTCCCCAGTTGCCTCCATATATATCTGCCCATCTAATATTACATACCACATGGGCACGATATGCGGCATACCGTTTTTATCAACTGTGGCCATACGGCATACTTTATGCTCGGCCAAAAACACTTTAACTTCTTCTTCTGTCATATTAATACTCACAATTTCACCCCTTTCATTAATTTTCTAACAAACATGATTTTTCTATAGAGGAAATAGTCTAAGGATATAAAACTAATCGTGAATTTTAATCTTTTGCAAATTATTACGTGTATTTTCAGAATACCAAAGATCTACAAACTCAGAAATAGAATCATGCTCTGTCGTTTCTATTTCCTTGGCAACATTTTTTCTCAAAAGATATTTAACGCTTTTAAATGCCTCAATATCCTTTTCTGCGAAATCTAAAGCTATATTTTTTGCTTTTTCCACAAGTTCGTCCTTAGAAACAACCTGGTCAATTAATCCCAACTTAATTGCTTCTTCAGCCGGATACATCAAACCGGAATAAAGGATTTCTGAAGAATTTTTTGCTCCTACCAAGAACGTAAGCATATGTACTACCGTAGAGAATAAAGTTGAACCAAAAGTTATTTCATTCAATGAAATTTTAGCCTTTTCATCTACCATTAATCTATAATCGCAGGCAAGAGCAACGCAGGTACCACCGGCAACTGTATGCCCGTTTAGCGCTCCTATTACGGGCTTTGGAAACAAAAAAATATTCTTCAGTAGATCGGAAAACTTGACCACAAATTTTAAAAAATCATCCTTGGAATAGCTATATAATTCAGGCACATCAAATCCAAAAGAAAAGAAACTTCCATGACCTGTAAGGATCAAAGCTTTAACACCATCATCTTTGGACAACCTCCTAAAGCATTGTTCAAGCTCTTCAACCAATGGTTCATTGATGGCATTTACCTTTGGTCTATTAAGAGCAATCTGCGATATTCCCTCGTTTATTGATACTTCTATTAAGCTCACCTGTTCTCTTCCATATATATTTTTTCGGCTAAGTTACCAGAATGTTGGAGAGATTCAAATAATTCAATTCTTATCTAAGTATAACAAAAAAATCAATGGAGGCAGCTAAAAAGAAAAATTTATTTCAATACCGGAACTGCTCCCGATACTTGAATATTTCTTACGTCTACATCTCTTGGGCTCGCTCCTAAAACTAATCCCTCATTTAAATAATTATTTTCTGTGTTAGCAGACACAACAACAGGAAGAGACTTTGTTACAAAACCGACTTCAACTCCTGACCCAGAATGATTGCTCCAATCCCACCGGCAGATATTCGCCCTGTCTTACCAGGATCGATTTTCCCACTGACCTTTCCAAAATCTTAATCTCATTATCTCACAAAGAAATAGTCCTTTCAATACTCGACTGTTATCAAATCACCTCCAACAATTGATCTACTTGAATCAATATATACTTTGATATGAAAGACCGATCTTAACATGAAAACAAATTGCTTCTTAACAAAACCAAATATACTGTTAAAATAAGTCTAAGCTTAAAGTCCAACTTACATTAAACACATGCTGTACGAGAAAGGAGGACAGCAATGATCAAGAGAACATTAATTCTTATGGTGGTAGTTATACCTTTATTAATATCATTTAAAGGGACTTTTGGAAAAAATGACATTGAAAAGAATGAGCTTTTTGAAAAGCCTAAATTTAGTTCTTACTTTATTCTTTCGGAAGCTGATCAAAAAGGCGACCCGGCAAAGGGGAAAGAGATATTCGAGTCCAGTTGTGCTGCGTGCCATGGACCAGAAGGCAAAGGTGATGGGCCTGCTGCAGCCGCTTTAGAACCAAAGCCGAGGGATTTAACTAACGCCGAATACGTATCAACTCTAAGTAACGAACACATTTTTAAAGTGATCAGCGAAGGAGGTGCGTCGGTCGGGTTATCGCCAATTATGGCAGCCTGGGGTGGAATTCTATCTGAAAATGAAATTTGGAATGTTATCGCTTTCTTAAGAAAAGATATCTGTAAATGTGAATTTAAAGGAAAATGATATACAGAAATGAGAAAATTTATATTTAAATTCACAAACACTGTTCTCATACTTCTAACATTATTGATAATTTACAGTTGTGCTCAGTTTCAACCAGAACCCTATGCTCCACCTGAGCCTATGGAGGAAGAGGTTTCTCCATCAGCCGATTATCCTTTTGAAGAAATTTAATCGAGAGATACTCCAATTAGATATTTCATTTAAGATTAAGTGTGTGAGCCTAATTTATAATCAATACAATTGACATCAGGTCAATTATGTATTTCGTCACATCGACATCTGATCATTACTCTTAATTCTCAACCTTCGTTTTAACGAAACCAAACTGCCTTTGAAGAATTTGAGGCTTAATGTTAAAATTTCGAAAAATATGTATATTTCTGGAGAGGTGACCGAGCGGCTGAAGGTGCACGCCTGGAAAGTGTGTAGAGGGTTAATAGCTCTCTCGTGGGTTCAAATCCCACCCTCTCCGCCAGAGATTAAAAAAGGATTTCCAGCTAGCTAGGCCCGTACGGCAGGAGCTTGTGAAACCCGCCAGGCCTGGAAGGGAGCAACGGTAGCAAAACCTCCTGAGCGTTGCGGTAAACCTGGCTAGTTGGATTTAAGGTGTATCATGTCCTACCTAGTTCTTGCCAGGAAGTGGAGACCAAAGCTTTTCGATGATGTCATAGGGCAGGAATATATTACTAAAACCCTCAAAAACGCCGTGGCGTCCGGTAAAATTGCACATGCACTAATATTTTCAGGACCACGAGGTGTAGGAAAAACATCAACTGCTAGAATAGTTGCAATGTCCCTTAACTGTGAAAAAGGACCCACTCCGCAGCCGTGCTCAAGTTGTAATTTCTGTCTTGAAATATCAGAGGGAAATTCACTGGATGTAATTGAAATCGATGCAGCTTCCCACACGGGGGTGAAGGATATCCGAGAGATCATTGAAAATATAAAGTATCTCCCCTCATCAGGAAAAACAAAGATTTATATTATCGACGAAGCCCATATGCTTTCCCAATCCGCCTTCAATGCCCTACTGAAAACGCTGGAGGAACCTCCTCCTCATGTCATATTCATCCTAGCAACAACTGAGGTTCAAAAGATCCCCGTCACTATACTATCACGGTGTCAAAGATACGATTTTAAAAAAGTTTCAACAGAAAAGATAAAAGACAGGATTAAGTTGGTGACATCAAAAGAAAATCTGAAGCTCACGGATGAAACACTTTATTTAATAGCTCAAGAATCAGACGGGAGTCTTCGTGATGCATTGAGCCTTTTGGACCAATTGGTTGCTACATTTGGTACGAATATCAAACACGACGAGGCGACTATGGTTCTGGGCATATTGGATAAAACAGTCCTAAAAAAGACACTATCTGCCGTTTTCAAAAAGGACTCTAAGATGTGTATTGAATTATTACATCAGGCTAATGAAAAAGGCATAACTCCAAAGCGCCTAGCTGAAGATCTATTAAAAATGCTAAGGAATGCACTGATAATCAAAACTTGTGGTGGTGATACAATACGAGGCTTATCCAAAGATGAAATTAAAGAAATTGAAGAATTATCGGTGGATCAGAGCGTCGAAAAACTCGAACTGCTATTCAATCTTATGCTTAAAGGAGCAGAGGAAGTTCAAAAGTCATTCTATCCCCACATGGCCTTAGAAGTAAATTTATTAAAACTCACACTTATAGACTCAACAATATCACTTGATAATATTTTAGATAAAATTGAAAAGCTTTATAATAAAATAGAAGGTCCGAAAAATGACGTACGTGAAAAACCTAAATCCCAAACCCAAGGGGAAAATAATTTATCAAGATCAAAAGAAGATAGTATTAGTAATTCCAATAAAGCTCAGATTACAAGAGAGTCAAATACTCCGAAAACTGACGCGAAAAAGAGTTTAGATATAACGGACTTCATAAATTTTCTAAAAGAAAAAAAACCAGTTATAGCCATGCAATTAGGACATGCAGACTCGGTCCGGGTTGAGAATTCAACCATAAAAATTGAATTTCATACCCAATCTATTCATTATGATTATCTTGTTCGAAAAAATGTCCAGGAAGTATTAAATAGGTCATCAAAGGAATTTTTTGGAAATGATTTAAGGATAAAGGTCTTGGAAAGTTCATTAAAACCCAATAAAGAATCTATCAGCGAAAAAAATTCAAAAATCAGAGAAAAGATACTAGAATCTCCCGTAGTACAAGATGCGTTAGAAATATTTGGAGGCAAGATAGTTAATATAAAAATTAAAGAAAAGGAGTAGATATCAATGAAATTCGGTGGAAACATCAAAAACCTGTTAAAGCAAGCTGAGAAAGTCAAAGAACAGATGGAAAAGCTACAGGCCGAGGCCGGAGAACGAATCGTTGAGGCTTCAGCAGGAGGTGGAATGGTTACAGCTGTGGCAAAAGCCAATGGAGAACTGATATCTGTGCAAATTGAACCTACAATTGTAAACGAGGGTGATATCGAGATGCTTCAGGATTTAATCACTGCAGCTGTAAATGAAACACTAAATCGAGGAAGAGAAATAATGAAGGAGGAAATGGCTAAAGCTGCAACCGGTTTTGGACTGCCTCCAGGTCTTATTTAAGAATGCGTAACGGTCTACCGGAACCGATTTCAAGGCTGATAGATTCCCTTTCGAAACTCCCTGGAATTGGAGAAAAGAATGCTACTAGGCTAGCATTTCATATATTAAAAACGCCAGCGGATTACGCCGAAAATCTCGCAAGAGCAATAGTTGATACGAAGATTAAGGTCTCAGTATGCCTAACTTGCTTCAATTTTTCGGTAGAAAAAAGTTGTGAAATATGTAACGACTACAAAAGAGATAGCTCCATTATCTGCGTGGTCGAAGATCCTATGGATGTCATTGCAATCGAAAGGACTAGGGAGTTTAGAGGTAAATACCACGTTTTAAATGGTGTGATATCTCCTATCGAGGGTATTGGACCGGATGATTTAAAAATCAATCAATTGATAACCAGGCTAAGAGATACAAGTGTGAAAGAAGTAATATTAGCGACAAATCCAAGTGTAGAAGGTGAAGCCACAGCCCTGTATCTAGCAAAATTAATAAAGCCCCTAGCAATCGAAGTTACCAGATTGGCTCATGGAATCCCAATTGGTGGGGATATTGAATACGTTGATGAAATAACACTGGGAAAAGCACTTAGAGATAGGAATAGAATTTAAATTTAAACTAGTTAACTCAACGAATCTTGATACGGGTTTACCCGTGTGTAAGAAAACAAATTAAGAATATTCGATCAATATCTTGCTTTCGAATTTTTTAAATGTGAATAAAAATTTTGAATTTATTAATTTCTAAATTACAGGAGAACTAAACTATGAGAATAGGAAAAGCATTTAATGAACTTCGAGTCGGAGATAAATTTGCAGAGAGCATAACCATATCTGAAGCACATATTGTAAAGGCCGCCGGGCTCTTCCGAGACTTCAATGCTCTTCATACAAACGAACCGGAGATGAAGAAATCAAGATTTGGTAAAAGAATTCTACATGGAGCCCTAACCTTTAGTTTTATGGTTGGGGTATATAGCAATGCTTTTCATGACACTGATATTTCAACCGTCGAGGCATCAATTAAGTTCACAGCTCCCATATATATTAATGATACAATTCATATGGAATGGGTGGTCAAGAGCCTCGATGAAAAGCCAAAAATTGATGGCGGACTGGTTTCACTATCAGGTGAAGTAAAAAATAAAGAAGGAACCGTCTCAGCGACGACCGAGGCAAAACTACTGGTTTCAAATAAAACGATTTTTGAATAAAGTAATTATTCAATTCTATTGGCGATCCGCTCCTATTGGGTCTCAGGCAACCTTGGTATGACGCCTTGGCTCTTACGCTGTTTATTATAAACAAATAAAGCTTCAAGTATAAGCCATACTGCCAGTGCTAGTATGATTGCAGATAGGATCAACAACAAGGGGCTGTTTGAAAACACTTTAAAATTTAGTATCATCGATCCAGTAGTCATAAATAGCAGAAAAACCATCGGTATTAATGTATATAGCACGGGTCTTCGAGTCTTCCAAAGAAAAATTGTGGCTGCTAACAGTGTGAGACCGCCAACAAGCTGATTAGTAGCACCAAATAGGGGCCAGAGTAAAAAACCACCAGACCCTGGGCCCTGTCCTGGGGCTTCAACTAGCATTGCAAGTAATAAACTTGGGACGATAGCCAGTGTTGCGCCTATGAATCGGTTTTCCAATGGCTTGATACTATAAGCACTACCCAGTTCCTTAATTACTAACCTCTGGACTCTAGCCGCCGTATCCAAAGAAGTAGCCGCAAACCCGATTACTATCACACTGATTAATGTACTACTGAAAATCTCTGGAAATTTTAGGGATTGTAATAAATTCGAAGCTCCCAATACAAAATTGCTAATACCACCACTAACAGCAGACTCCCAGGAATCATAGTGCTTGAGCCACTCGCTGTGTTTTATTCCAGCAGCTACTGCCAGAGTAGCTATGATTGCAAGCATACCTTCGCCTAACATTGCCCCATACCCTATATACCTTGCCTGGCTCATCTTATCTAATTGTTTAGAAGTCGTACCACTAGACACTAATCCATGAAACCCACTAATCGCTCCGCATGCGATTGTTATAAAAATAAACGGAAACATAGGCAATGCGTTAATTGGACGAGGATTTATTGCAGGTGCTTGCATCGTTGGATGACCAACCAATAATGCCAAGAACAAAATACCAAGTCCGACAAATAGCTGATGACTATTGATATAATCACGAGGCTGTAACAATGTCCACACTGGGAGTACAGAAGCAATAAAGGAATATATTAGTAAGATAAGTATCCATGTAACTATCTCACTACCCATTAAAGCCGGGATGTGAATCGGAACCATCGTTCCAACCCCCACCATGAAATAAAGCAAAATCAGTGCAATTATAGAAGGCCATAGGATTGGTACACCCTTCTTATAAAACAAAAAACCGATAGCAACTGCTATGATTATCTGAAAATTAATTGGTAGTACACTGGTTGGGAAATTGACAAACAGCGCGGCTATAGCATAAGCAAATACCGCGATTACGAAGAAAATAAGAAAGTAAACTATAAGGAGGAACAATGTTCTTGCTCTGGAATTTACAAGGGTCCCCGCAAGATCCACAATGGATCGCCCCTTATTCCTAGCGGATATTACTAGGGCGCTGAAATCATGAACAGCACCCATAAAAATTGTTCCTACCACCACCCATATAATTGCAGGTAGCCATCCCCAAAATACAGCTATTGCTGGTCCGATTATGGGCGCTGCACCTGCTATTGAAGCAAAGTGATGGCCAAAGAGTACATGTTTATTTGTTGGAATGTAGTCTAAATTATCCCTGAGTTCATGGGATGGAGTCTCCTCGTCGTCAGACAGTTGGAAGATTTTCTGAGAAATATATTTTGAATAGTAACGATATCCCAGAAAATACAGCACTAAGACTACAACAGCAATTACCGCTGCGTTCATCACAACTCTCCTACCCTATTTATTTAGATTGTTACCTTATTCCAGAAGCCCCATCTTTTTCATCCTGTACCTAAGGACTTCCCTGGTCACTCCAAGTTTCTCGGCAGTTCTGGTTTGATTCCAATCATTTACATTTAAGGCTTCTCTTATTACCCTTTCCTCTATTTTTGAAAGTGTCATATCCTGTAAGGGCATTTCAACAACTATCTTTTCCTCGTCTTCATAGATTCTAACGTCATTTTCACTTTGTTCCTCTAGCTTTACATAATTCGGGTTTAATCTCTCACCTTCGCTTAAAAGAACTGCCCTCTCTATTGCGCTCCTAAGCTCGCGTACATTGCCCGGCCATCTGTAATCTAGAAATGCCTGTCTTACTTCATCTGGAACAATGCATATATTTTTATGAAGCTCATTGTTAAAATATTCAATGAAATAATCAGTTAGTTTTGGAATATCATCCCTTCTTCCCCTTAGAGGAGGCATTTCAAAGTTTATAACATTTAAACGATGATACAAATCCTCACGGAATAGCTTTTTATTTACTAACTCTTTGAGGGTGCGGTTCGTAGCAGCTATGATCCTAACATCAACACTGATATCCCGAGTCCCACCAATCCTCCTAAATGTTCTTTCCTCTACCACCTTTACAAGCTTCGCCTGTATTGAAAGACTCATGTCCGCTATTTCATCGAGGAATATAGTTCCCCCGTCCGCTATTTCAAATATCCCTTTTTTCATTTTCTTGGCATCGGTAAATGCTCCGGCCTCGTGACCAAAAAGTTCAGTCTCCAGGAGCGTTTCTGGAATTGCGGCACAATTTAATTCCAATATTGGTTTTTGAGCTCTGACCCCATTAAAGTGAAGAATTCTTGCAGCAAGGCCTTTCCCTGACCCACTCTCCCCAGAGATAAGAACCATCTTTGGGTCGGTATTTGATAATTTTAATAGTAATTTTGTTATTTCATTAACCGCTTTACTTTCGCTAATAAACGAATTTAATTCATATTTTGATTGCTCCCTCTTGGTTACTGCGCTCAGACTACTTTTCAAATCATGAGCACTCAGAGCATTTCTTACCATTATTTTCAACTTATCAATCGGAAAAGGCTTTTCAATAAAATCATATGCACCCATTTTAATAGCTGACACTGCAACTTCGATATTACCATGAGCAGTCATCATAATTGTATTGGGTACCGGCTCTAGATTTAGAATGCCATTCAGAACCTTTAAACCATCGGTATCAGGAAGTTTTAAATCCAGTAGTACAACATTCGGATTGTCTCGTCTGGATATATCAATTCCGTCTTTGCCTGTATAAGCAGACATAACGACATATCCTTCCCGAGAAAGCGCTTTTTCTAACTGCTTGCAAAGGAGTTTTTCATCATCGATTATAAGTATAAGAGCGCTCAACTTTCTCCCCTCTAATTTTCAGACATCACTAATTAAGCTGTTTTCTTTTGAATTGAAAGTAAATACCCGAATTAAGACCTTAAAGTAGATGGGATCAAAACCGTGAACGTGGATCCCTTGTCCTTTTTACTTGTAACTACGATCTTTCCCTTGTGAGTTTCGACTATCCTATTAGTTATTGACAAACCAAGTCCTGTCCCCCTATCCTTGGTTGTATAGTAAGGTCTAAATATTTTTTCTTTATCATCTTTGGATAGTCCTGAACCAGTATCAGAAATACTAATTTTTAAAAAGCCGTTGGAAACTCCTGTCTCAATGGTTAACTTTGCCGGAAGGCCATTTATTGATTCTATTCCATTGAGTAAAAGGTTCAATACGACCTGCTCAATCTGCTCATAATCTACGAAAAAATGCTCCTTACATTTAAGGCTTTTCTCTATTATGACCCCTTTCTGTTTAGCTTTAATACTAATAAGACTTAGGGCTTTTTCTACAATCTCATTGGGAGAGCACTCAATAAGATTTAAAGCGCTAGGATGACCAAGTTGAAGAAGCTCTCTTATAATCCGATCAAGTCTGTCAATTTCCTTTAATATGTCCCTGCATGTTTCCTTGTGCTCTATATTTCTGGTTTCATCTTTCATAATCTCAAGCGCTATCGCGATACCCGAGAGTGGATTTCTGATTTCATGTGCTATACCCGTAGCAAGTTCACCGATTATTACGAGTTTTTCAGACTGTATGAGCTCTTCCTGTTTCTCCTTTATCTCTTTTGTTGCCTCCTCAATCCTATCTTCTAAAACCTCGTTAAACTTTACTATCGACTCTAAAAGCTTCAGATTTTCGTCATTCTTCTTTTCGAGTTCATTCTTATTATGTTCAATATTCATCAGCATGTTGTTAAATGCTTCCATTAGCATAGAAATCTCGATGCTTCCCCTAAGATTTTTTACCCTATAAGAATAATCTCCTGAGGCAACAGCCTTTGCTGCGTTTACAAGTTGGAAAACAGGTCTTGTAATAATTCTGGGCACAATTATAGTAAGAATACCCCCGAAAAGGAGCGCTACTCCAACCATTGTAAATATTATTATATAAGCAAGTTTCAACTGTTCATCAGAGATCTTAACTGCCTCGATTAGCATTTGATTAGCCAGATAACCCTGCGTCCCTGCCTCATTATCCGATAGAATACTGGATAGGGTCTTATATCTACCTTCTATATTTGAAGAAGCCCTACTCAGTTTATAGATGCTATATATGGAAAAACTTCCTACCAATAACATGAGAATAAGCATTATTGCATAACCAATTGTTATTTGCCTATTCAATTTCAGACTAGACATCCTTCCCTTTAAACGTTTGCTAAATAGATAGAAAGTCTTTGTTTTTATCATGTTTATGTATTTCATATGCAATTCACAGGCCAAATATGATAGTCGAAACCTAAGATATTATAATAGATATTAATAATAACCTCTAACAGTCAATAGTCATAGAAAACTGTGTAAATCTGCACAGTTCCCACAGTGTATTTTCACACAACAGATTGGAACCATTTGCTAGTTCATATCTATAACTTTTTCTATTTATTAGGGAATTTAAATTGACAAATCCCGATAGCTTGCTGCAGCGTTGATCATCTCAAAATATACACTACCTTAACGTCGAGCTTTCGCGAGAATCTAGATTTATGAAAATAATCTTTATTTTCTATAAAAGATTGGTCTGCAAGCTATCTAATTTTCTCGCATATTAGATCTCTTGAGGAAGGTACGGTAGGTCCACCAAGTCCTTCTGAAACCCTTAACTCTAATCTCCAAAGGATGCAACATCAGATATGTACAATCCCCCATGCTGCCTTCTGTGCAATCATAAAATGATCCATGGACTAAAAAAACCCTAGTTCCAGGGTCGGTAGTAAAGCAGTCTTCGCTTTCATACATTTTATCTAGAGCCTCTTGATCCTTGTCATCAAAATATCGGTCGGCTTCTAAAAGGAGGCGGTCGTTCTGACAGGCGTAAAAACCATCCTCTGTATAGATACCATATGTTTCAGCAATACCACTTACGGGTAATATTAAAATCATTAATACGATTAGAATAAAGTTCATCGGCAAAAGTATCTCATTTTAAAAAATAATTAATATGTAATATGAAAGATTTAAACCAGAATATCAACTGTGAAGTGTTATCGTAGATCGTAGAATAGGAAAAGGAGCAACTTTTATTCATCGTTACTTTTCTTAACATTTGTCTATTTTTATTATTTCTTCAACTAAGTATCCGAATTTCAGGAGCTTCTCCCAATGATACAAATCTTGCGTTTGCTCGAGACAAATTATATCTTAGGTAAAAGATTAAGAGAAATTCTCCAAGGCAATATCTGATATGTTTCGAGTTGCTGGCTAGGTATATGTTGAAACAGATTCTCATTGAGTGTGGATGAAGTTAGAATCTAATACACCTGTTATGCAAAAGGTAAAAGTATTTTTTATTAACTAAATATTTATCCTATATTCAATAAGTAAATAAACATACCTAACCCAAAATTTTAGCTTTTGTAAATAACCTATTGAAATTACGATATATTTTGTAGTATAATTGAAAGTGGAAGAGCCCTAGGCTCTTACCCGTCTGGAGGAGGTGGCAACCAGTGGCAAGGGTTGGTGCCTAGGGCCTAAACTTAATATTGTTACACATAAGTATATCCTATTTTCATCGTTTAAAGTCCTAATTTAATAAATATCGGTAAGAGGGGTTAGGTTATATTGAGAAGTACCTAGGACTCTGTTTGACGAGAATCCCACTCATCCGTTCTTAAACTTCTCCCGGTTTATCAGGTAAACACCGACGAAGACGATTAAGATACCGAGGACCTGGGTGAGTTCGATCCTTTCATTGAGGATAAGGAAACCGCCCACAGTACCGACAATGGGGATAAGATAGAAAGTCATTGATGAAAAAAACGGTCCCGCCTTGTTTAAGAGCCAGTAATAAACGACAAATCCACTTGCAAAGCAAAAAATTCCCATTATTAGCTCGGCAAAGATGTTCTGTTCAGTTAAATGTGTCTTGAGGGGACTTTCAAATACAAATGCAAACGCCCACAGGATTACCGAAGCAAGCCCTGTATAATATGTAGTGGATACAATAGGATCTGTGTTGCTCGCCAGCCTGGTGGTTATAATTGAACCAACTGCGAACACCGAAAACCCTGACGTGATCAGGAGAACACCGATCAACTTGGAACCGGCGCCCATGATATTATTGATCCCAACTACCAGAACGAGTCCTGCAACGCCTACTATTAGCCCCAATAGACCCACGACGCTAAACGGCTCATCCCTCAGGATAAATACCGTTATGATAAAAGTAACAAGCGGTGTGACCGACACCAGCACCGAAGTAAGCCCCGCTGAAATATACTCCTCCCCTAACCCGACTACAATCCAAAGGAAGGATATGCCCAAAATAGCGAATACGAGGAATGCAAACCAGTACTTAGCATGCCCAATTATATCCTTCCTCAGGACTATTGAGACTACCAATAGTGCCAGAAATCCTATTGTAGCGCGCCCTGCCTGTACTGTTAATGGAGCGATTGTCTCCTCTGCGATCTTTATAAATACGAAAACAAGCCCCCATGCCAGCGAGGCATAAACCAGAGCTAGAATTTTAACTGTCAATTTGCACTCTCCTTCCCAAACTTCGTTCGATTTATCATATAAAAACCGAGCAATACGATCAAGGTACAAAGTCTTCCAATAAGATTCAATTAAGCCAAGGTGTTGGGGAAGAAAAATATGCTTGGATTGAAAAAATTGGCCGCTGGCTGGACGAGGTTCCTAATGGGGAGCAGTATATTATGACCCAGACAAGCTTCATGAATGGATTAATAATAATCCACCAGAGGGTTCCGTATATTTATGTGTTGCAAGGATTGAGAGGAAGGATAAAAGCAAGTTTAAGAACCGAAAAATAAAAGCAATTGATATTGTGGATTATTATTTATCATCATGAATCATTAGTGTACTTATTATCGTTAATAATTTTTACTATAAGTGAAAGTGATGCACAAGAACTACTAAATCAGCCAAGGGAGAGCCCATCGGTTGAATTAAAAGGATGGATTGTACCCCTGGGGATAACAACATGAAAGACATCGATGAGATTGCAGATAAACTAATTGTACTAATACCAGTTCTAATATTTATATGGTGGTTGCTTGAGCAAGCTGGTACAAGTTGTTTTTACTTAACAAGAAAGGAGGTATTAATCATGAATTCAAAATTTAAACCTTCGATAGAAGATGTATATGTTTTATTGTCAAACAACATGCTAGAGCAGGCGGTTGAGTACGGGAAGGAATTAAGTGATGACCCGAAAGAAGTGATAAAGGAGCTAGAAACAAAGTACGGTCAGTTATGGGCTTGGAAATATAGTATTTTCTATTATTATTATTGCAAAGTTGGTTCAGAAATGATGATAGGGTAGTACTGAATATACGGGATAATTCTTTATAATCTGCCATGAATGTATATTATAAGGATTCTATTTCTAATATAAGCCCATTCAATGCACAAACCCATTTTGTTCTATTACATCTCAAAAATTTTAACTCTTGTCAATTAAATACTAAGAGTTGGGATGAGTTGGAGGTGGTGAGGGCTTCTTCCCATATATATGCATTGAAATTAAACCCTTAGTGGACTTTGAGATAAGGGGTATCCCCCCAGGGGCAACCATAGGAATGAATTGTTTTGCTTCTTCTGATCCAGCTACAGCACAGCCGTCATTGTTAGTCATAACGATTAGTGGCTTACCTTCTAATTTAGGGTTAAATACCATTTCGCAAGAGTAATAAAAGTTATTGCAATCTACTAGGGCGAATATTTGTCTTATAGATTTCATAATAAGTTTGAAAATTAAGTATCTGTTTTACTCCCCTTTAAACTTGGGATTTCTCTTCTCCAGAAATGCAGTTACGCCTTCCTTAAAATCATCTGTATAAAACAACCGCCTTTGACATTTACTCTCAATGAAACAAGCCTCTCGGAAATCTTCATCTTCTACTTCATTTAAACATTTCTTAGCCATACTAATTGCTATCGTAGCTCCACTTACAATGCCTTTTGCGTATTCAATAGCTTTTGTCATTAAATCTCCAGGCGGATATATTCGGTTTACAAGTCCAATTCTAAGGGCCTCATCTGCATCAACAAGTTTTCCGTTAATAATCAAATCAAGGGCTTGAGACTTGCCCAAGAGACGAGCCAATCTAAATGTTGTACCCCAAGGAGTAATAACCCCTATTTTAACTTCTGGAAAACCAATTTTATTTTCTCCGTTTGCCATAAATCGGAAATCACATGCTAAAGCGAGTTCTAAACCTCCTCCTACACAGTGACCCTCAATAACCGCAATTACAACTTTTGGCAAGGTTTCAATCTTTCTTAGAGTTTTCTGGCATAGTTCTAAGAATTTCATTAAATCATCTACATTGCTGTTCTTCAGCATATTGATATCAGCACCAGCAGAAAATACTCTATCGTTGCCAATGATCAAAACTAATTTTATACTCTTATCTCCTCCTATTGTCTCAATTAGGTCGTTTAGGTCCCGGATCACTTCTAAGTTAAAAGCATTTACTGGAGGTCTATTTATTTTGAGGAAACCAATAGAATTCTCTTCATGTAAGTGGAAAAATTTGTACTTCATAAGCCTAATTTAACTATCTGTACTCGTTCAGTACGTTAGTGACACATTGCCTACTTTTGTTTTTGTATTATACAACCAATTCGGATAATACTCATTTGGGGTCAGATAATCAATCCCTTAATGTGGTCTTATGTAATTATACGTATGTTCCCACCTAGATAACTGCTCATTATGTTCCACTAAACCTAACTCTATTTCCTCTAATTCATAGAACTAATAAATTTTTGGTTTTCAGTTCGTTAGACAGTCTTACAATTATATATTAGAGTTGGGATGAACTGGTGGTTGTGAGGGCTTCTTCCAATATATACCCATAGAAGTTACACCACTAATGGATTTTGAGGTTGCAAGTGTGGTTACTTATGTGATTCATAGGGTTAAATTCTTTTCCTTCCCCTTATCCTTCTTCTCAATGTCCCCCACACATATATATTCTGAACCCTCTGAAACAGGGGGTCGCTCCGCGATCATCGGTTATAACGGCAGGGGATGGTTTCAGAAATTGTTCGGACACTGGACGTCAAAGGAAAACATCCGGAATGAAATGGAAAAGGCTGGCTATTATTTAGATCAGGAGTTCAACTCTCTTCCCTAGCAGTATTTTTTAGTTTTTTCCAGCAAGAGGGAGTAATTCGCCATTGGAGAACCTAACGCACTCAAACCATCAATAAAAGCTGTGCCTGATTGCAGAAAAAATAGGAGAAAATTATTACGTTGAATTGCTAACCCGTTTAAATATTTGTCCGTTCAAATTTTGTTATTTTTTCACGAGTAATAAGGGTAAAGTAATTCTGTATGTACGGACGACACAAGTTGAAGCGCCGCCTATCTGGTTTTGATGCTACTACAGTCGTGGTGTCCGACATGGTTGGGACGGGAATTTTTTTTACAACTGGTTGGATTGCGCTGAACATAATAACTGGTCCAGGGATAATTGCCGCCTGGCTGACGGGGGGCATTCTCGCACTTTTTGGCGCTCTTTCCTATGCGGAGTTGTCAACAACATTCCCAAGATCTGGGGGTGAATACAACTATCTCCGCGAGGCTTACGGCCCCCTATTCGGATTTCTGTCAGGGTGGACATCATTGTTTATCGGTTTTTCGGCACCTATTGCCATCGCGGCCCTGGGATTTACAGCTTATTTATCATTTTTTTGGCCCTCCTTATCAGCAGAAAACGTTATCTTTTCAGGTCTAGGTATAACCCTCACCAATGCTAGCGCCTTTGCGCTCGCGACGATTATCACCCTAATGTTTTTTCACTTCCTTGGGCGTGGTACTGATCGGCGTGTGCAGGTTTTTTTGACTGTCATCAAGATAGTCGCTATTGTAGCGTTGATCCTCGCCGCCGTCATATCTGGGAAAGGAAATACAGCCAACATTACTTCTGCATCCTCAGAAGGGTCATTTTCCTTAACAGCATTTGTTTCTAGCATCGTGCTTATTACCTTCAGTTACAGTGGCTGGAATGCATCAACGTACATCGCTGGTGAAATTAAGAATCCAAGGAGGAACCTGCCGCTTTCCTTGTTGGTGGGTACCATTACCGTGGCCTTTATCTACATTGTTATAAACGTGGTATATCTTTACGCTCTTCCGGTTGACGAAATAAAGGGTGTGGGTCCCATCGCCGAAAAAGCAGTAACTACTCTCCTTGGTGTAGAAGGAAGCCCTTATATCAACGCGGTCATTGCTCTGTCGATTATTGGTGCGTTGAACACGTTGCTCTTTATCGGACCAAGAGTTCTTTATGCAATGTCTGTTGACGGCGTATTCTTTCAGTTTGCATCGAAGGTTGATCCGCGAACAGGAATACCAAGCGGCAGCATTTTAAGCATTGGAAGCATCGCAGCCATCATGGTGGTGCTGGGGGATTTACGAACGCTGCTCGAGTTTGCTGGTTTCGTACTCGTGGTTTTCAATTTTCTGGCCGTATTAAGTGTGTTTGTGCTTCGGTACAAAACACCCAATATTGACCGGCCTTACCGAGCTTGGGGCTATCCAGTAACGCCCGCTTTTTTCTGCATCTTCAGCCTATATCTCATGTATGCATCGTTCGTGTTTAATCTGCACTCGACCATGGCTGGAATCATTGTTGTTTGTCTAGGAATTCCGTTTTATTTCTTTCTAGCGCGTCGTAGTCGTTCGACTGTATCCTAGAGCTTGACTGTCAAGTCTATTTTTAAAAAAGTTTTTTAATGATTGTTTACCCTTCTCCATTTAATATCCTAACTTTTTCGCTTCCCACCCTTCTTAATCATCCCTTCCTTCTTCAAAAAAGGGAAAGATTTAAATATATAAGAATATCTAAAGATATTAAGTGATATTAATGGATATTACTCGGTACGAAATAGAAATAAGGAGGCATGCTTTTATAAGTCGTTTCAAAGGAAAATAACGCCTGACATAATTGAGGCTGCTTTAAAAGCTGGCAAGATAAAGAAATTTGGTAGGAACAATATCAAGTTTATGAAGAAGTATAAAAGATGAACCCATTTTATGCATTAACCTTTTATGTTCCATTATGTCGCAAAGAAAAGCTCAGGTCAGTGATATACTACGAGTTGGGATGAGTTGGTGGTTGTGAAGGCTTCTTCCCATATATCCATTTAAATTAAACCCTTAATGGACTTTGAGATAAGGGGTATCCCCCTAGGGGCAACTACCCCACCCCACATACCAGGGTATAGAGTCCCATGCACTCTTGATTATGATAAAATTTTTTCAAGAATGTTTATAAACCCAAATAATACATCAAGCAGGTATAAACTAAGACCACGGATGGATAAAAGGAGGCTGCCAAATTCGGCAGCCTCTAATTTGTTCAATTTAGCACACAAGACTCAAATGGAGGTCCGGTGCATTGATTAGTTACGCTTTTTATTCTTAATTATTTTTCTCTTTTTTCTGTTTGCGTTTTTCCCTAAGTGTAAGTTTAGCCTTTTTTTGTTTTTCTTTTTTACCCTTATCTTTTTTCCCTTTATCTCCCATATCTATTTCTCCTTAATCAATATTTTATTACGAAAGGCAGTGCCATAAAAACTATCCCGATCAGAATTACTAAAACCACATTTGGAACAAAATATGGATAAGCTACAAGGGCAAAGCCTGAAAGAAAAGCAATACCTCTTTGTTGTTTTTTTCCATTAACTATATAGCCCATTCCAATAGATCCAAATATCATTCCTAATACGATTTTTGTTGATGGATCCATATTATTTTTCTTCTATGGTTTTTCTTAAAAGCATAACTAGTGATTATACGGAATCTTTCCGTATAATCATCTTCATTAGTAGTATTATACTGCAATACTCTGAACATTATAAACTGCGTCATCCCCGTATTTGGAGTTTAGAGTAAGCGCTGATAGGACAATAGGGACGTCCATAAAAAAGTAAATAACTTGACAGTTCTTAGAACTGATG
>JALLOG010000349.1 GCA_027717645.1 Desulfobacterota bacterium AH_259_B03_O07 | reverse complement strand
GTCCTTCCTCCCTCTCTTATAGCAAACCTCAACTGCTCCTCGATCGCCACCGGCGCTATCAACTCCACATCCATGTTTATGTTATCCCCCGGCATCACCATCTCCACCCCCTCTGGTAATACTATCGATCCCGTTACATCTGTCGTCCGTAAATAAAACTGTGGCCTATATCCTGGAAAAAACGGAGTGTGCCTGCCCCCCTCCTCCTTCTTCAATACATATACCTCTGCCTTGAACTTCTTGTGGGGCGTCATACTCCCAGGTGCCGATAACACCTGCCCCCTCTCCACCTCTTCCTTCCCTATACCCCTCAACAATACCCCTACATTGTCCCCAGCTATAGCATCATCCAATATCTTCCTGAACATCTCTAAACTCGTTGCCACCGTCTTCCGCGTCTCCTCAAATCCCACTATCTCTACCTCATCTCCTCCCTTTATCTTCCCCCTCTCCACTCTCCCAGTTACTACTGTCCCCCTACCCGATATCGAAAACACATCCTCTATAGCCATCAAAAACGGCTTGTCCATCTCCCTCTCAGGCTCCGGTATGTAACTGTCCACCGCCTCCATTAACTCTATCACCTGCTTCTCCGCCTCCTCATCCCCATCCAATGCCTTAAGCGCACTTACCCTCACCACCGGTACATCATCCCCTGGAAATCCATACTGCGTCAATAACTCCCGAACCTCCAACTCCACTAAATCCAGTAACTCCTCGTCATCCATCATATCCACCTTGTTTAAACACACCACTATATACGGTACCCCTACCTGCCTCGCTAACAATATGTGCTCCCTAGTCTGTGGCATCGGCCCATCCGGTGCGCTCACTACCAATATCGCCCCGTCCATCTGCGCCGCCCCTGTTATCATGTTCTTTACATAATCCGCATGCCCTGGACAATCTACATGCGCATAATGCCTCTTCTCTGTCTCATACTCCACATGCGCTATGTTTATCGTTATCCCCCTCTCCTTCTCCTCAGGTGCCTTATCTATCTCATCAAATTCTATAAACTTTGCCCTGCCCTGTTTCTCCAGTACCCTCGTTATTGCCGCTGTTAATGTAGTCTTCCCATGATCCACATGCCCTATTGTCCCTATGTTTAAATGCGGCTTATCCCTCTCAAACTTCTCCTTTGACATCGGTATTTACCCTCCTTAGTAA
>JALLOG010000348.1 GCA_027717645.1 Desulfobacterota bacterium AH_259_B03_O07 | reverse complement strand
TTTACAAGCCTTGAACTAAGTTTAAACAACTCCTCAATGTTTTTGTATCCCCTGATCTTCCGAAAATTCCTTCTCTGTTGACGGTAAGCTGTAGACATCCAATGCATCACAGAGTTCGCATTCCTCCAGCGTTTTACTCTTCCAGTCTTAAGTCGTATCGTTGAGAATACCGATTCCAGCGGATTAGTCGTTGAAAAGAACCTCCTCAGTTCTCTATCTTCTATCAACAATGGCACCAGTACCTCGTCCAACCCCTCACAAAAACTCCTATATGCAGATTCATTAACCTTCCTAAGCTCCCTCGCAAATCCTACAGCTCTTTCGTATCCCACCTCGTAACTATCAGCATATATTATTGAGTTATACTCTCTGCTAACCCACCCCTGCTGTGATTTACTTACATGTCCAAGTAGATTCCTTCTCTTATGCTCCTGACATCTACCAATTAGTGCATCTTCCCAACTGTCCAATATCGCCTTCCTAAGTGCCTTAGACCCATCTAATACCGTGAGTTCAGGTCTACGAAGCCCCCTCGATCTAAGATCATCAATTAAACCCCCACATACTCCACTATTCTCCGTCCCTCCTGACCATATCCCCAATAGCTTCTTCACCCCAAATCTACTTACCCCCAACGCAGCTAATACAACAACCCCATCACCTCTCTTGCCAAAATTTATGCCATCTACTATAAGCGCAATCACATCAGAACAATCTGTGTTCATCAACTCCTCAAAATCCTTCTTTAACCCTATAACCACCTTCCTACTGACTTCACTCTTGCTCAATCCCCAGTGTATCCCAAAGGCCCTGGCTACTGTATTGAATTGCCTGGTAGCCAAACCCCCTAACACCATCTCAGTTATATCCTCTCCCCACTGCTTTTTGCTCTGCATCTCCTTGTATGTCTCTAGCTTTACTTCCCCTCTGTCCTCTCGTACCCTGGGTTTAGGAAAATTGATCTTATCTCCAAGTACACGTATAAACCCCTTCTGCCGACCCCAGAGTTGGACCCTAAGTGTTTGCTTAAGATCCTCTATCTCATTCATCATAATGCTTAGTGCTTGGTTTATACATGCTTGTTCCATCACCGTCCTCCAAAATTCAGAGTCGGTTTTGACTTCCCTTTTTCTTGATTTTGTTGTATTTTTACACATGGGCGAAACCTCCTTCTAAAGTTAATTTTTCCTAATTGTA
>JALLOG010000347.1 GCA_027717645.1 Desulfobacterota bacterium AH_259_B03_O07 | reverse complement strand
AGTCTCCACAAGTCTCCTTAGTCTCAATTAATCTCAACAAGTCTCAACAAATCTCATTAAACCAATGCTAATTCTTGGTCTCAATGCCGACCATGCTGATGTTGCAAGGAACTTTTCCTTAAAAATACATTTATCCATTAAATAGGAGGGGATAGACAATGAAAAAAAGGATATTGGTAACTGGTGGGGCGGGATTTATAGGATCTCATCTAAGTGAAAGGCTTTTAGCTGATGGACATGAGGTCTTATGTGTTGATAACTTTTTTACAGGGACAAAAGATAATATTAAGCATCTTTTGGATAATCCTTATTTTGAGTTTTTGCGCCACGATATATGCTTCCCCCTTTATGTAGAAGTAGATGAAATCTACAACCTAGCATGTCCTGCCTCCCCCATTCACTATCAGTTTGACCCAGTTCAGACCACAAAAGTAAACGTAATAGGGTCTATAAATATGCTTGGTTTAGCAAAAAGGCTAAAGATTAGAATCTTTCAGGCTTCAACAAGCGAAGTGTACGGCAACCCTACAGTACATCCTCAGCCTGAAACTTATTGGGGGAACGTAAATACAATTGGCCTAAGAGCTTGCTATGACGAAGGAAAAAGATGCGCTGAAACACTCTTTTTTGACTATCACCGTCAACATAAAATTGATATAAAGGTCGCCAGAATTTTCAATACATATGGGCCTAGGATGCATCCAAATGATGGTCGTGTAGTTAGCAATTTTATACTACAAGCATTACGTAGTATGGATATAAATGTTTATGGCGATGGTTCCCAAACTAGGTCGTTTTGTTTCGTGGATGATATGGTAGATGGCATTATTCGTATGATGAATACACCAAATGGTTTTACCGGTCCAGTAAATTTAGGAAATCCCAGTGAAATAAGTATATTGGATCTGGCTGAGATGATAATTGATCTTACCGGTTCCGGGTCAAAAATAGTTTTTAAACCACTGCCCATGGATGATCCTGAAAGAAGAAGGCCTGACCTTACATTGTCAATGGATAAGCTTGATTGGAATCCAACTGTAGATTTACGAGCCGGCCTTTCAAAAACAATGGAATATTTTGAAAAGTTTATAACAAGAGGTAGGAAAAAATTGAAAATGACCTTATAGGGGAAATTAGAAGAATAGAGATTGGAGAATAAAATAAGGAGATTCATAGAGATTAGGAGATTGGGAGACTAAGAGAT
>JALLOG010000346.1 GCA_027717645.1 Desulfobacterota bacterium AH_259_B03_O07 | reverse complement strand
ATCATCATCTTCAGGGTATGCATTAGTAAATTTCATAACACCGTCCCGTATATCACCGGGCAGGGGCCTCCCCTTTGGTGTTCCTTCGTTCCTTTCATGATTTTTAAGAGAAAGCGCAACTATATTGTTACAGACAGCGACAATAGGACCCACAGCATGCTTCACTGACTGTGATTCTACAGTCTCCCCGTTCTCCAAGATATGAAACCCGGTCAACACTACCGTATAAATGTCCTTTGGATCTCTGGCCGCCCTCTCAGCACCAATCCCTATATGTTTCATGCAGTAGTCGATATAGGACTCACCTATGGCGCCGAGAAGCATAACTCCGTCGGCTATTTCCCCTGCAAGCTCAAGCGTCTTAGGACCGCTTCCTGCTACAAAAATAGGGATTTCATCTTTGGTATTGATAAACGCCATATCGGGACTAAGAAACTTTACGTAACGACGTCTCTCTTCGTCCATATATCTATTTGGACCTTCGGAATAAAGCGCCTCCTCGCCTTTAAGCATCTTTCGCTGAAACTCGACTTCATCCCTAAGCTCATCCAGTTTCGCAATCGGCATTCCCCATGCGCGGCGGGCCGTGTTTCCCGTGCCGATACCTAGCACACATCTGCCGGGGGCAAGCTCATTTAGGGTTGCCATAGCCCTTGCCGTAACAGGGGACATTCTCGCCCGCGGACTCGTGACCCCCGGTCCTAGCTTTATCGTTTTTGTGTTTGCCGCACAGAGCGCAAGGGTTTCATAAACGTCGCTTCCAATACTGTCGTACGGCATAAAGTATGCGAACCCTTGTTTTTCACCGTGGGAGACCCACTGCCAAGAATGTATGTGTGATGGAAAATGTAATCCCCAGTCCATATTATTTACCTCCTTATCTGGTATTTTTACTGTTTACAGTTTTATATGTGCAAGAGGAGTGCCAAATATATAAATTGCTGAAATTATTACATTATCCCATTTCATGTATAAACCTCTTATATTCTAAATATCTCCCCAAGACAAGCTCATGTCAATAAAACTTTCCTTTCTGACCACATATTTCGTTGAAAACAAACCTATTTCCCTTCAAGCATAGCCTTAAATCCAACTCTAATATCACCTCTATGTGGTAACATATTAGGGGTGACAATGGTAAGTTCATCTTTCACTTTTTAGGTGATCTCCTAGTGGTGTTAATTTATAGTGCTTTATACACTTAAGT
>JALLOG010000345.1 GCA_027717645.1 Desulfobacterota bacterium AH_259_B03_O07 | reverse complement strand
GAAAATAGAAAAACAAAAGGAGGCAATGTGTCACTAACGTACTGAACGAGTACAATTAATTGATACTAATATCTAAATATTGTAAAATTTGCATTAAGGTTTATTCAAGATTCAATTGTCGTTTTCTATGACTATATGCGGAGTAAAATGACCATCATAAACCATGATCAAACATCATCCTTTACTCTTAGGATTTTATCATTTCCCCCATTAGTAATTCTCACATGTATAAGTTTGATTCTTTTATACGAAACTGTCGCATTAGCAATAGAATTGGTGACCCCAATCTATAATGTTAATGATTTTGTGAATATAAGAGCTGAGCCCTCTAAGAAAAGCAGTAAGATAAGTGAGCTCAGGCCTGGTCAGGCTGCTTTTCTGATAGGTTCACTACCCGAATGGTTTGAAATAGAGTTAGCTGATGGCACCCGAGGATTTATTAGTCGAGATTGGTCAATTAGTATTGAAGTACCTCAGAAAGCTAAAAGTCAAACTTCACCACAAACCGGCACACCAGAAGCCGTGGCCTTAAAGGGATTATCTAAAAGTGTTGAAGAAATGAAGGAAGTAGTTGAAGCTGAAGTTAGTGCAATCAAAAATGAAATGAAACCTAAATTGTACGATGACGTACCTGTAGTCATTTCTGCCATCGCTGCAATATTTGCAGTCGGTATCGCTTTTTGGACTGTACGGATTCATATCAAAAATTCTAAAGAAGATAAATTTAATCGCCGAGCTTATGTTGTTGCAATCGGATCATCTATTAATAACATAGGAGGGCAAGTAATGTACCGTACTACTCTGAGAAACGATGGAAGAAATCCTGCTAGCGATATCGAAATTAATTTAGATATATTTGGTATAGAAAATAAAGTTGTCACAACTCATATCAAATTTCCATTAAGTAATGCCAATAAGTTACCTCCAAATATAGCATTGCCATGGGAGGGAAGGATTAAAAAACTAGAGGAGTTTGAAAATTTTCCATTCTCATATATCCGTTTAAAAATAGATTATAAAGATGATATACTTAAACACTCTTTTCCGGAACTGTTTTATTACAAATGGGGAGGCATTGAGCAAAGAAACCCAAAACAACCTCAACTAGAATTTGTTTCTAAAGATGAGAAAAATGAAATTAATGATATGATAGATAAAAATTATGTCCCGTTTTTAGTTGGTTAACGTAAGAGGAGGCAAAACACATTTAAGCG
>JALLOG010000344.1 GCA_027717645.1 Desulfobacterota bacterium AH_259_B03_O07 | reverse complement strand
ACTTAATATTTACGTAGTAAATCTAACGAAAACTTATAACAACAATCACATAACAGTCAGTAGAGTATTACTTATCTACTTCACCTTTACCCAGTTATCGATATAAGGGCCGTCAAGCCTCGTAGCAATAAATTTATCACCTTTAAAATAGGCAGAAAGGTCATTAAATATCGGATAAATAAATTCTATAGATCCATCCTCTTTAACCGTTACAGGGCTTGAACCGGGTTTATTCTCAAAACTGTATTTTAGTCCCTTGCCGCTTATTTCATCATTTTCCATCCAATATAAAGTTTCTTGAGTATACTGATTCTGTGTAAGACTGTATTTAAAAATTCCGGATTCGGACTTTGTCTTGCCGTCTTTCTGTATATAGACCAAGTTAAAATTATTATACTCTTTACTTATATTGTATAAACCGAATATCTCGGGTGGTTTCAGCGCTGTACCGTCTTTAAGCACCCGGGACTCTAACCAGTATGTTCCCTCAATGCTGATTTCCTCATTAGCTGCTGAATAAACGGTATAAGCTAAAATAAAGAATATTAAGTAAGCGATTCTTATATATTTTTTTTGCTTCATCAATCAATCCTCTGAATTAATTAGTTTTGGTTAAGCATTTATGCTCTGTATTTATCATAACAGGAAGTATTATTCAATGATAAACAAATGATAATATTTTATAAAACCTGAATCAAACAGGTTCTAACCTCGTCCACCCAGCGACCCAACCTAATTTATGTAATGAGTTAAGCAGGTTAAGGGCAACCCCCCCCGAGTAAACTTATAGTAGTATTGAGTATGGCCTGTTCACCAAAGGGTGAGTTCAATCTGTTTTATTTGATACTTCGACTCTGAGCATAGATACCGCACACCGATTCACGCGGAAGAGGATTATTACAAGAATCATACTTCACATTTAAACGCTGCATGACTAAAGGAGAGCAGTACAAAAAAATATTGAGGTATAATCTTTATATGGAGGTATGTCTTATGAGAAACGATATTCTATCCTTAACACTAATTTTTATCCTGTCGTTATTTATATAATGGAATATAAAAGGTTTATGCATAAAATGGGGTATATTTAAAAGTATTCAAACTAAATCCTTGAAGCAACATTGATACTGATTTAAAATTATGATCATAGTTTACACATAGGAGTACAAGTAATGAAAATAGCCGTTGGAAGTGATGAGAGTAATCATTTAACAGATTTC
>JALLOG010000343.1 GCA_027717645.1 Desulfobacterota bacterium AH_259_B03_O07 | reverse complement strand
CTCGAACCTCGGTTGACCAAATATTTTAACGCAGAATGCGAATTAAATATTTGTTGATTGGAGTTATTAAAATTATTCTCTTAAGAAATAATAATGTGCCTTCCTTCAATCCTGGCAGTATCAAAAATCCTAACTCTAAATATGTAAGAGCTGCCATTATGGAATGCAATTTTAAGGGATCAAGTGCGGACTTGCTTTGACTTCTAATTCAAGTGCGATTAATTTATTTACAGATTTTTGATTAGACCAGCTAGTGATGTTTCCGTGTCTATATGGAGGTTCTTTAGAATTAAAAAATAACTTATTACTATTAACCCTAATATTTATAACATCATCCAAGTTCATATCCGCCCTTCCTTTTATTCTATTTTGCTGATGCGGAGTAACATCACAATTTGCTATATTCCATATCTCGCTTTCAGATAATCCTAACACTCTGAAAACAGACGTTTCATTGTCTTTAGGATTAGGCATGAATGCTGCCCAGCTAACGGTTCGATCCAATTTTTTTATATATTTGCTATAATATACGTATCTAGTAAGGATTTCATGGTTAGATTGTATTAATGGCATTTAAAGTTTACTACTTAGAATACAATCTTTTGAGATAATAAATAATAGAGGCTGGTATGAAGTCTCCTAATAATTCAGTCCCATGTGTATCGTTAGCTCCAAAAATTCCAGCATAAGTTAGAGTTTGGTTATCATCGATGCTAAATACAAATTTTCGACCATAATCATCACTCCATTCAAATGCTATGTCACCATCAGGCTCAGGTGTGATCTCTGGCATAGGGAAATGCAAGAAAGTAGCGTTTAACATTATAATAATACTTATTGCTTCTAAAAAGGTGTTTTCAGATATAGGATTAGCACCGTATCCATCCCAGTTCTCCTGGGAGCAACTAATGAACATTTCTTCTAACTCATTTATTATCTGTTCTAATAGTGAATATCGACCAATAGACTCTGTATCTTTGAATTCCTCTAAAATGTTTTCATAACTCTTTTCTAGGTCTACTGATTCTGGAGCAAATCCTTTCCCTGATTGTTTGGGAAACCCAATTACGTGGTCGATCATAGCAGCTGCGCTCATAGATAGGTCTCCAATAATCTTGGAGTTATGCTTTTAAAAAATAACTGATTTTTGAAGTTTCTTAGTTTCTCTAAAATTGCCAAAATATCTTCTTCTCAAAAGCCACTTTATACCCTTCGCACTCCATTAAAC
>JALLOG010000342.1 GCA_027717645.1 Desulfobacterota bacterium AH_259_B03_O07 | reverse complement strand
GTAAGTGTTTTAGTGATGGGTGCTCTGATGCTTCTTGCAGTAGGTAATGAAGGCATCGGTGCAAGCGAATCGTTAGATTCAGGGCAGTTTGTGACTGTTGATCCTGATCATGAGACAACAGGAACCGTAGAGATTCTTCGAAAGGAGAATCGCGTTTATGTACGGCTAGCAGAGGACTTTTCCACAGCGGAGGGTCCTGATGTGAATCTGCTGTTGCACAAAAAGAATCCCCCAAAAGGTTTTAATCAGGGCGATTATGTAACTTTGGGGGAATTAAAGAGCTTCAATGGCACACAAGTGTACCAAGTACCCCAAGGCGTGGCCTTGGATGAGTACAATTCTGTCGTAGTGTGGTGTAAGAAGTTTAATATCGTTTTTGGAGCGGCACATCTCGAACACTTGGCAGGGAAAGTTGCGGCGATGGATCATGACAGAGGCATGACATACTGAAAGTAAGGGAATTAAGAAGCCTCTACCTATTTTGTGGGTAGAGGCTTCTTATATCAATTGGCATGCGTTTCAATAAAACAGAATTAAAAAACCAAATATATGGAGGTAAGTAAAATGAATGATGCATTTAAACAAGAACCTATCGTAGTACCACCCGGTGGCGGAGACGAATTAAACATGGTAGGTAGTCAGTTTTTTCACAAGGTTAAGAGTGGAGATACCAATGGAGTGTTTTCTGTTATAGAGATTGTTTCACCACCGGGAAAAGGTGTCTCTCTTCATGTCCACGAACGTGAAGATGAGCTTGTTTTTCTCTTGGAAGGAGAAATTGAAGTTACGCTTGGAGATCAAACAATGACCGCAGTGCCAGGAGTTATGGCACTATTGCCTAGGGGAATCCCTCATGGTTTTATAAATAATGGGGATAAACCAAGCAGGCTTTTAGTTACGATATTGCCGGGGCAATTTGATAATTACTTCGTTGAATTGGCAGCTCTATATGCAGATGGAGAACCTTCGGAAGAGCAAATTGATGAGCTTTCCAAAAAATATGCGATTAAATATTTATAAATGTGCATTCCCTTGATCCGCTGTTGTTAGATTCTTGTGTGCCAAAATTAAAAAAGTAAAGAGGCTTAAGGATCCCGCAAAATACTACAAAGAAGATGATTATAGGGAATAATTCCGTATGATGAGTAGTTAGGCCGCAATTAGAGCTGAAAGCATCTCTGGCTAGCCATTTACTTCTGCCAGTTTATCCAGTATTGGAAGCCCGTTGGGTTT
>JALLOG010000341.1 GCA_027717645.1 Desulfobacterota bacterium AH_259_B03_O07 | reverse complement strand
CTTCTGAAGGCTGGTGTGATGATTCGGGTGCGGGAGGAAGCTCATCAAGAATTGCATAAAACACTTCCCTGGCTACAAGTGAACGCTCTGCGTGAGAAAGAAAGTCTGCCAGAGGAATAGGCTTAAATGTATTGCTGTCCACTATCACCCTTCTTTCCGGAGTGTTATTCAATCCTCCGAAGTACGGAAGGTTGATGTAGTTACCGATCTCCCCATCTCTTAGAAAGCCCTGCTTTGGAAACACCTCAAGAGACTCTTCTACTTTCCCGCAGGCGTAATTGAGCCCATGCCGTATTTCTTTTGCCTTTATTGGCTCTGAGAAAAAGACCCAGAGATGATATCCTTTGGACCGGGACCGTTCGATAAAGACGTCCTTAAGGCCGATATTCCAGAGCTCCTCCCTGATCTTCCTTACAAGCTCCGAGTCATCTTTATCTATATCAATTGCTCCAAACGTGCATGTGCCGTCATCAAGAAGCGGGTAGATGCCAAGGGAGGTTTTTCCTATAAGGTGAAGAAAGTAGTTTTTCTGCTCTACTGACTGCCTTAGGGACTCACCATGCTCTGCGCCCCAGGAGTCTTTTCTTCCTTCAAACAAGCGCATAAACCTGTCTGTAAGGATTCGTAAGTGATTGTTTTGTGTTTGGTTCATAATCCGCAGTAGCGCGAAAGGATAATTTTAAAGGCATCCCTGAACGTTACCTGGTCAATCTCCATCAAGAAGTCGAACACGTCCCCTTCCTTCAGGCAGCGGGAGCAGTAATACGTGCGGTATTCAGGGAACACCCCAAAAGAGTGTGTATCCTCAGTGCAAAATGGGCAGGTACCAACAAACTTGTGTCCTGATCGTCTGAGATCAGCGAATTCTCCAGCAACTTCTGTAAGGGAGAGTTCTCGCTTTATAAGCTCTATGATCTTACGGGAAAGAGGAGACGGGCTATATGGAACATTTTTATTGAAAGATTTATTCATAAGGTTTTTGCGTTTCTTCCCCCCAGATAGGCAAGCGCAAGGGCGCAAGCATCGAATACGTTGAGCCAGTAGTGATCTTTGTATGCCCACAAAATGCGTGTTTTTGTAGGCACGTACCCGGAGAGCTCTGGGTACTGCGAGGCAATAAGCTCTGCTGCACCCTTTTTCGTCAGTTTCCTTTCCGCCAAAAGGCGCTCCCGGGCTTTGTCAGGATCAAACTCATACACCCGGATCCCTCTTACTTTTGCCCACGACTTTACGTGACTCATGAG
>JALLOG010000340.1 GCA_027717645.1 Desulfobacterota bacterium AH_259_B03_O07 | reverse complement strand
CCTCTAAGAATTGGATAGCAAAGTAATATCCTGTTGGGAATGGAAAGCTCTTAATATTAGAGGGGAGTTGTAGAGGATATTATCAAAGTACCATTGACCAACTTGGTATGTTGGATAATAAATGGATATTCTGTAACTTACTGATATTCTTAACTTATATCTAATGAACTTGAGAGTTTTATTTTTACTGGATAATTCTGGATAGGATAGTAGAAGAGACAACTAGTCAATATTCATCAATGATATTAGCTAGGATTTATTATAACTTTAATCTTATATCCCTCACTTGACGTTTTCTCTAAACCTGAGATCAAACCTGCTGGATTATCAAGATTTTTGCCTGGATCATAGATAAAACATACAAGCTGTTTGCAATCTGGATGCTCTTTATAATGTGCTATATCTAATACAAGATCATCCTCAATCTTCCTGTCTTTATATTTATTACTGGCCAATTTAGTTTCTAATACAATTTGCTCCTCTTTAAGAAGAAAATCCACTCTGTTTGTTTTACTAGCAAGGCTTGGTATATGCTCCTCTGGTCTAATATCATTGAAGTATATTCTTAACAAAGCATGTATCAAATCTTGAACATCATATTCATCTTCAATTTCAAAAGGTAGCTTATTGGAGCGTCGCTTTCTAAGCTGCTTAGCTATATGATCAAATCTGTTACATATTAATTTAATATTCTCAAATGAAGAGTCTACAGGGATACTAGTATATCTAGACCCACTAGTAATTAGTTTATTCCATTGATCAGGATGATCTTTTAATCTTGTTAAGAAAATTTTATATGCTTCTAATTTATCCTTAAAGTTTCTATAATATCTGTCAGAAAGCATTTTGCACTTTATAGCTTCTCTAGTTGAGATATTGTTTTGTATATAGGAAACTAAACCATCAGTGACAAGGGCAAACTTTTGCCCAATTCTTCTCTGAGCCTCTTCATATGCAGGAGAACTCCTGGGCATCCTCCTGATATACATTTCAGATGCATCTTCACATTCATCAATCAGCTCATTAATTTGTCTAATGTAATCTTTCAACTTTGATACTATGCCTTCTGATTGCTTATCCATAGTTGGATTTTAATTTACTATGATTTGGCAAATTGCCAGACTAAAAGGCTTCCAATCCATCTTTATAACACGTATACCCATCTACAAGAATTAATCAGATAATGCTAAGTAAATATGCTTTTCTTGTGGCAAATAGTTCTTTAATAAGAATTTGCATTCTAGCTATCACGTTTCTTAATTGCTTCCTTACTAGA
>JALLOG010000033.1 GCA_027717645.1 Desulfobacterota bacterium AH_259_B03_O07 | reverse complement strand
AACTTATTCTTCGATATATCTATTCCCAGAATATCTATCTCTTCCTTTTTTCCCATATTAAGCCTCCTATTCTTTGTTCTTACTAACCTTGTGTATGCAAGCTCATCTATATATATAATAGATGGCCTAAGATACCGTCCAGTATTTATGAACAAACTAGAGAGAGGGTACTAATCTGAGCCACAGGTTTTGTACTAACCTAAGGACAAGGAGAGTATCTCCTCCCTCTTTTATCTAATGTTTATTCTATATTGATTTTGTTAGTCTTCTTAATATACAAGGACAAGGCTGTCAAAAAATTAGGATTTATTAAATCAATTCCTACAGCTAAAAATATTTAATTCAGCCCCAACCCTAAATCTTTTTTTAACGCTTCCGGAATTGATTTTGGCAATTTTTTGAATGCCCATTTAAAATCTAAAAAAACGTCCCCAAATAACGTGACATCGGCAGCAATGACGAGCAAATATGGATTGCCACGACTGACTTCGTCGGTCTCGCAACAACATAGTTGGAGGACTGAAGTCTTCCGCTACATCGGAAAATAATCAAGTTGGACTCTTTCTTTTCTATTGATCAGAAGGTGGGGATTGTTTTGGTCTCATGAGAAATTTAAGTTGTATAATATCGCGTGGGAGAAACATGTCTAGGAACCAATCGATTGCAACCCTCATTTTCCTATCAAAACCCGGAAGTTTACCAAGATAAATCGACCTCCAAAGGAACCAGGCAAAAAACCCAGAAAATTTTAACCCCATTATCTGTGCTACAGCGGACCTATGTCCTAGTGGGGCTAGCATTCCCATAGTCTTATATTTAAACGCCTTTTTATTTTGGTCTTTGCCCTTAACAGCAGCAGCGACATTATACGCTACGCGCTTACCCTCGCGAGTCGCATGCTGTGCAGTAGGAGGAAAAGGTTTACCTGTTTTCGCATCAGGTACTTGAGCACAGTCGCCTAGGGCCCAAACACCGGGATAATTCAGCACTTCAAGATATTCATTCACCTCTATTCTTCCCCTTTCATTCACACAGGGAAGTTGTCCAACGACGTGCTGAGGGGAAGTACCCGCGGCCCAGATCGTTGTTTTGGTCTCAACATGATTTCCATCTTGAAACTCAACCCTATCTTCAGCCACTCCTTTAACCCTGGTTTGCAATAAAAACTCCATTCCTCTTTTGCGCAAAAGATTAAGGCCATAATCCGCCAAGCCCTCGCTCATCTCATGCATGATTCTTGTACCAGGGTCAACTACTAATACTTTAACTTCATCAGCCTTTATATTTTTATAGAATCTACGGCTTGAATGAACAAAGTCATTCAGCTCAGCAGCAACTTCAATGCCTGTATATCCTCCTCCTACAACTACAAATTTCAAAAGCCGGCGTCGCAACTCAGGATCTGTTTCTAGATCGGCATATTCAAACATATCAATTACATGGCTTCTGAGAATCATGGCGTCAGAGAGGTTCTTTAAAGGAAATGAATAGTCTTCTGCTCCGGGCACACCGTGATATCCAGTCATTGATCCTAAAGCGAGTATAAGGTAATCATACTCCAATTTGAATACCTCGCTGCTGTGAAAGTGATAACCAGCTACTACCTTTTTTTCCAGATCGATGTCGCGAATCTCTAGCTCCTTGAATGATGCTTTACTCAAGCACTCCCTTATGGGAATAACGATATGTTTGGCATCAATGCTACTTGCAACAACTTCAGCAATCATTGATGTAAAAATCAAATAATTGTCTTGATTAACCATTGTTATTTCTACATTGTCATCTTTTGAAAAAATTTTCTCTAATTGTTGCGCGGCGTCCAAACCCGCAAATCCGCCGCCGAGTATTAGAATTCTCTTAGATCCATTGGTCGGCATTATGAACCCCCTAAGTTCTACTTTGAAATATAAGAGTAACGCTTGATTAGTCTATAAAAAAAGAATGCTTCTATGCCATTCTCCCATGAATTGACGGTGTTTGTCAATAACCAATTATTGAGATCAATTCCCCACATTTACCATTATGTTCTTTATTTCACTATAAGTGTTTAAAGCCTCGATACCCCTTAGCGCTCCACCTATTCCGCTCTGTTTGTATGTCCCAGTTTCAGTATCTGGCAACATTCTTCCATATGTGTTTATCCAGACTATCCCGGCCTTAATTTTCCTGGCTAAATTGAGTGCCTTATTTATATCCTTAGTCCAAATTGCAGCCGATAAACCATATTTTGTATCATTAGCAATACCAGGAATATCATCTATATTCTTAACCCTCATTAACGAGATTACGGGGCCAAATATTTCTTCCTGAGCTATGACGGCATCAGCAGGCACATCGTCAAAAATTGTTGGTTCTACAAAGAAGCCGTTTGAATGCTCACCATCCGCCAATTGATTACCACCTGCTATGATCGATGCGACCTTTTTGCCTTCATCAATATATTGCATTACTCTTTTTAACTGAACCTCAGAAACAACAGGTCCTACATCAACACCTTCATCAAGCCCATTACCGATCTTCAATTTAGGCACTATTTCCTTAATCCTGTCTCTCACCTCATCATAAATATTATCCTGTACGAGAACTCTGGTACCTGCAAAACATATCTGACCAGCACTACCTAGCTTAGATCCACTTATTGCTCCCTTTATCGCAGACTCGATATCAGCATCTTCAAGTATAATGTTCGGCGTCTTACCGCCAAGCTCTAGAGAAAGTCGCTTGATGTTCACACTGGCTTCTCGCATTACAAGTGCTCCTGCCTCATTGCTGCCAGTAAAGCTTATAAAATCAACGTCTTCATGCTTTACTAATTCAGATCCAACCACTTCACCACTGCCTAAAACCAAATTTATGACACCCTTCGGCAAATCCTTCACGTTTTGCAACATCTTATCCAGGAACTCGTATATTGTAATAGGTGTATAACTCGCTGGTTTGATGACTACTGTGTTTCCTGCTGCCAAAGCTGGTGCAAGAGATCTTGCTAGCAGGACAATTGGGGCATTCCAGGGAGCTATAATTCCAACTACACCTATAGGCTCTCTAAGCATAAAGCTCATGGTGTTTTCGTCGGGAAGATTTGTTCTACCTGACACACTTCTAACTAAACCCGAATAGTAGTCAAACAGATCTGCAGCTGACTCAAGCTCACTCCTCGAGTCGCGTATAATCTTACCGGTTTCAGATGTCTGGATTTTCGCAATGTATTCGAAATTATCCATAATAGCATAATATAGTTCCCTAAGAACATGAACTCGAAGCTTTGGCTCGCAGGGCCAGTGCGTGTTTTCAAAGGCGTCTCGGGCTGATTTAATTGCATCCTCTACATCTTCCTTAGTTGATGCCACAAACTTACCTAGCACTCCTCCGGTCGCAGGGCAATATCTTTCTATTTCATTCCCCGAACTACCGAATCTAGACTCTCCTCCGATAATATTTTTAGCCTTAGACTGTTCCATGATAACTACCTCTCAAATTTTTATTATATAGTGTGGCAATGAATATACTACATGAATTCTGGACTATATCCGTATCTCTAAAATACGTGTGGAAATAATTTTAAAACATATAAATTAAATCTGCATGATATTCCGACTTATATTCATTCGATCACGCCATTACCCATTCCATCGGAGCCGCCAAAGCTGAAACCCTGTTGTCCATTATTGGCCAAAAAAGTCGATGCGAATTTAATTCGAATGCGACCAGACGCATTAACAAATTGCCCAGTCCCACCTGAAAAGACTCCGGTCTGAGTAGTCTCAGAAGTATTCGTGTTTGAATCAAAGCAGCTAATCCCTTCATTCCAGGTGCCAAGCAGAAGGTCTCCGCTGTCTTCAAACCTTTTTACAAAGTTACCCCTTACAAGTGTGAACTCAAGATGTCCTTCAAGGCAGTCGCCTATAGGAGAATCGCCCAGTGTAAATTCATTGAGACTCTGGATAGTTACAGGACCAAATGTGCTGCTGCCTTCCAATTCGGCAGAATTGGCAGGAAAACCATCATCATTAGTATCCGTCACAATAGATCCACTCTGAAAGCTTCCCGAATAGCTTTCGGTAAAGTTTTCCTGGGCATTGCCACCATTGTTACAACCTGATGTAATAAGCAAAACAAACAAAATAGTTATACCGAATGCAGCCTTCTTCATATTCATAACGACCTCCTTCGAAATATTTGTGTGGTAATACCTTAGAGACTCCACGCCAATGCCATTAACTCACAACCTGAAAGCTTTTGTCAGATACAAATAGCTACGAAACTTAATTCGAGATCGACATATTTGATTTTAATACTAAAAGACTACTTCAATTAGGAATCTGATAGAAAAAATATCTATAATAGGATTTTGTGAAAGGTTGTTACTAAAATCCCACAGATCAATTCAATCTGATTTCAAAAGCAAAAAAGTGATCACACTAACAGTATAAATCGACTAGTCCTCTAATTTGACTCCTATATAAATAGTATTTTCTCCCCTCTTTACCAAAAAAAGTGTAGATTTTCCCTTATCGATATTTTGAATTGCTGCTCTATAATCTTTTAAATTATTAATGGGGCTTCTACCAATTTCCAGTATAACATCACCTGGACGCAAACCGGCTTCTGCAGCGATGCTTCCTCTTTCAACATTAATTATTACCACTCCCTTATCATCATCAAGTTTTAATCTTGATGCAATACGTGGAGTAATCTCCTTTACTGTAATGCCTACATCTTCTTTAACGTCTTTGCCGTTAGTTCCTGCTATTGTTCCTGGAAGTGTTCCAAGGTTTACCTTCACAGCTTTTTCTTCACCATCCCTGATCAGTTTAACATTCACTTGAGAACCTGGAGCCATTCCTGCAACCATGGTAGTAAGTTCGGTAACCTCATCTACTTCCTTACCATTAAAATCAACTATTATGTCCCCCCTTACAATACCAGCTTTCTCGGCAGGGCTATCAGGCGTAACATCAGCAACCAGAACGCCTTTAACTCCCTTAATTTCGAGACCCTCTGCAATTTCAGGTGTAATCTGCTGTATTAGTACCCCCAACCATCCCCTTATAACTGAACCTGATTGTTTAAGTTGCTCAACAATACTCTTTGCTAAATTAATTGGTATGGCAAATCCTATTCCCTGTCCCCTAAAAATTATAGCGGTATTTACACCAACTACTTCACCGTCAAGATTAAACAATGGCCCCCCACTATTGCCAGGATTGATAGGCGCATCAGTTTGAATGAAATCATCATAGCTACCCATTCCAAGAACCCTACCATCGGCACTTACTATTCCAGCAGTAACCGTATTTCCTAAACCAAATGGGTTACCAATTGCGATAACCCAGTCACCAATTCTTAATTCTTCAGAATTTCCAAATTCCACAGCGCTTAATTTCCCTTTTGGCTCAATCTTTACTAGCGCCACATCAGTTTTCGGATCCTTTCCTATAATTTCAGCGTCATATTTTTCACCGTTCTCGAGAATTACTTCAATATCATCAGCCTTGTCAACTACGTGATTATTTGTAACGACATAACCATCCTCGCTAATTATAAAACCTGATCCCAACCCGCTTTGTTTGAACTCTCGTTGGGGTATGTCGCCGAAAAAACGTTCAAAAAATTCGCCAAATGGGTCATCCTTTCCGAATGGAGATCTACCAAAAGGAGGTGATTGACCTCCTCTCCGAAGTACACCAGTTGTACTAATGTTAACTACAGAAGGCTTTAATCTCTCAACAAGATCTGCAAATGAGGGAAGCTCTTGATTCCTTACAATCCCTACTTTTCTTTGTTCTTTACCCTTTAATTCATTTTTTTCTTTTTTTTCTTTGCTTTCCGGTTTTACTTGTTCTTTCTTAATATCGCTTTTTTCTTTCGTCTTTTCCTTATCTAATTTCTGACATCCAATTAAAGCAATAGAGAAAAATAGAGCTGATATGATCGCAAACATTGAAATTCGTTTCATTAATAGAACCTCCTTGATTCTTCATACATTTTATAATATAGCGACGAAAATTCTTAAGGCAAGTTTTTTTAAAATACGCTCTATGCGTGATACATTGAAACAATAGTCAATTTTCTAAATAAATCCAATATTTTGTAATAACCATTGTTTATTAGATAGGTCGCAATATAGCACGTGCCGGTGCGCCATCACCATTAATTATGTTTAATGGCAGGCAGATGAGATCATAATTCCCTTGACTAACTCTTGATAAATTAAGCCCTTCAATAATCCAAATGCCAGCGCCGAGCAGCGATTTGTGAACCTCATCAATATTTTTTATATATCCACCAACCGATAAATAATCTACTCCAATCGTCTTAACTCTTTTCTCGACAAGATATTCAATCGATTCAGTTGATAAATAAACAAAATCTTCTACAAATGTTTCAGTGTTCCAACAGCGTTTGGAGTTTATGGTTTTAAAAAGGACACGCTCACCTTTTCGAATCTTATTAGGCTTTAACTCCTCGGGTTTAATACAGTGTTGATTTTCTATTTCAATGACTCGAGCCTGACCAATCATACTTGTAAAGGCCATGTCATGAATTCCATCACCATTCTCTATGAAATGGTACGGAGCGTCAACATGTGTTCCGGTATGTGAACTCATTGAAATAGTAGATACATTACAATGATCCCCTCTCTCCATTTTTAAAATCCTCTCGATCTTAACATCAGGATCCCCCGGCCAATGTACCATACCGCTACGAAGCCGCACTGATACATCGATCCAACCTTCACTCGGTATTACAGACTGTCTTCGTCTCATCTCTAATTAAAACTATTTTGAATTTTTACAACCCATAAGTATTTACAAAAGGATCATACTATTAATTATGTTCAGTTGTTTATATAATAACTCTTAATGAATTAACGAAATTTCTTTTATAACCCTTTCAGCAATATTATTAGGATCTAGTTTGTCTGTATCAATAATAATGAGGGCTTTTTCATATAAAGTCGTTCTTTCAGATAGAAGTTCTTTCATTTTCCCGAGAGGATCCTCTACCTGAAGAAGAGGTCGAAGTTTTTCATTATTACTATCCTGCTCTATTCGTGACCATAATACATCAACCGATGCACGTAAATATATGGTTATTCCATTCTTATTTAATACAACCCAATTTTCATTTTTCATAACTACTCCACCACCAGTGGAAATAACTTGTCCTGCTTTTTCGGCAATTTTTTTAAGGGTCTCTGTTTCAATGTCTCTGAAATAAGCCTCTCCATGGCTTTGAAATATCTCAGCTATTGTCATTCCGTAGTTTTTCTCTATCTCTTCGTCCATGTCACAGAACTTTAGTTTTAGATTATTCGAGATTATTCTTCCAACCCTTGTTTTTCCAGAACCCATAAGACCAATGAGAAATATATTTTTAGGGCTGTTATTCTGAATCACCACTTATATCCATTGGGCCACAGATAGTAAGAAAAATTCCAAATAGCAAATCACAAATCCCAAATAATATCCAATTTGTAAAATCTAAATTCCAAACGTTTGATATTTGGATCTTGCAATTTGTTTGTAATTTGAAATTTGGTAATTGGAGCTTCTTCATTTGTGGCTTAGTATTAACATCACAACTTTTGTATAAGCTCCCTTATATCTTTCTTTCCTTCTTTTCCCGTAAGAAATTTCTCTATATACTTCCCAACAATGTCGCATTCAATATTTACTGAAGTTCCTGGACTATACTCTCGAAAAATAGTAGCCTCTTGCGTATAGGAAATTATATTAACCGAGAACTTATTTCCATTTACTTTATTAATAGTTAGGCTTACACCATCTACAGCTACACAACCCTTCTCAACAACATATCTTGATAGCCCTTTCTCTAAGGAAAACCACATCACGATAGACTCCCCTTTCTTTTCTACTTTATCTAATTTGCCGACACCGTCTATGTGGCCGTTTACAATATGACCACCCATCCTATCTCCCATCTTTAAGGCACGCTCAAGGTTAACTTTACTTCCTTCCTTTAACCTAGAAAGATTGGCTTTTTCGAGGGTTTCATGAGAAGCTTCTACTGAAAAAATACCATTACCTATATCAAGAACTGTAAGACAAGTTCCGTTTACAGATACACTTTCACCAAGTTGTAACTCTTTGACGTCTATTTTGTTCGTTCCAATTGTGAATATTACTTCTTTTGCTTTTGATTTTATATTCTTTATCGTTCCTACGTCTTCAACTATTCCAGTAAACAATTTTACTTCCCTCTTTTCGAAAAGAATGAGTCAAAAATTATTAGAATGACTCCAATTGTAATTGCTGAATCTGCGACATTAAAAGGTGGCCATTGATAATTTAGATTTCCAAACCAGTGAAAGCCCAAAAAATCCGTCACGTATCCAAGCCTGAATCTATCAATTGAATTAGCTATAGCGCCGCCAAGTATGAGTGAAAGAGATACAATCAATAGTTTATCTTCATTCGCAGTCTTCTTTAAAAAAATAAAAATCACAACAATTGCTATGATAAGTACAACGGTAAAAAGGGCAAATCTTAAGCTGTCAGGTAAATCGCGTAAAATACCAAAAGCCGCTCCAGTATTTCTTAAATGGGTTATATCGAAAAAAGGAAGTATTTCGATTCTCTTGTAAAGAGGAAGACTTGATCGAATCATCCATTTTGAAACTTGATCGAGTACTATAACCAAAAGCGCAATCACAACGGCAATCTTATATTTGTTCATTTTTCACCATGATTATATCGGAAAGTGCTATCCATTCAACTTCCTGTCCTTTGCCCACTCTGAACGTTCAATAAAATCTTTTGCATAATCTGTAAGAACTCCATTTGGTTCTAGAAATAAAATTTTTCTGAATTTTCGTATTGCACCATCATAATCTCCAATTGTATAGAATGTTATCCCCAGTAATCTAAGATTTTCAATTCGAAGTTTTACGGAAGGAAGACCTAATTTTTCGGATTCACTTAAATAGTATAGTGCCCTTTCATATTCTCCATCGTTAAATAACATCCTCCCCAAAAGATAATAAGAAGGAGAATAATAAGGAAAATTTCTTATGGATTCTTCGAGCTCAGTAATCTGAATCAGTTCATCCTTGGTACTAAAAAACTCCCTTATGTTTTCTTCTATATTTTCTCCTGCATTCATAGCTGAAATCTTTATGTCTATCTCTCTTTCCAAGCTATTTGTAATTGGGTGTCCGAGAATCTCCCTATATAGAGATTCGGCTTCTCTAACCCTTTCTTCCTGCCAAAGCGCATTAGCTCTTAGATTCTGTAGAATATCTTCGTCAACTTTAGGTATCGATATTCCACTATTAATTAGACCGATCAGTTTTTCATATTCTTTATTGAAGTAGTAACAATATGCCAAACTATCAATCAAAACAGGATCGTTTTTGTTAAAGCTCAGAGCCTCCAAGAAGTGTTCTCTGGCTTTGAATAAATCTCCATCCTCATAGTCTTCTAAACCTGCTTTTTTCAAAGCTGCAACCTTTCTAGGACAATTTCCCTGGAAAATACTCGGTTCACTAAATCTGTATTGAGCCAAGACGTAGATCTCATCTGGTACGTCAACATTTTCTAAGAATAATTTCCACTCCGAAGTCAGCTCCTCGAGACTCTTGCCATGCACCGAGAAGTCGCCTGTTTTGTAGAGAATTTTGAACTTTTCAATTCCATAAGTATCAATCAGATAACGGCTAAAGGAACCCATCATCGTATAGCTATTGCGGGGCGGGGAATACCAGAATCCTACTCCTGCAATGTCTCCTATTTCAGGAGTTTCTCCCAACTCAATCAATGCTTTAGTCCATTGATGACTGTTGTAATTCATACTTGTCCAATCTGAAGCGACTGCAAGACCTTCTATCAATCCTACTTTTGGACTGATGTGGAGAAAATCAATTCCAAACTCAGACGAAAGAACGTGTGTAAGTTCATGCTTTAGGATTGGATTTGGAAATACGTCATAAATAAGATGAATTTCCTTAGTGATTGGATTTGCCATAGTTGTTTCACCAGCGCCAATCAGCTTTTTCCTTGTATCGGTATCCGGATACAAATATGCGCGGATTCTTTCGTTTGAATTCGTCTTTAGAAAATCACTAAGTTGCTTGTGTCTCCATTCGTGATCATCTGCTATCAACTCTATATTTTCGGCTTCGGAAGAGCCTGGTGAATAATAAATAATAAAGTACTCAGTTTCGTAAGAAGCTGGAAGATAGTTCTGAACAATATCTTCTCTTGTATAATTAATTCCAATGTCACTTTCCTTTGTATATGCTATTGTCAAAATCCCAACGACGATTAAAAAACCCGCCACATCGGAGAAGCCAATAGTCCCATGCTTAAAACCCCTGATTAGCTTTAAAATAATTAAGAGTAGAAAGCCCCAGCAAATTGTAGTTAATCGATATACCACCAGCGTAGTTGTTATTGGGATTACCTCATCATATAGCGGGCCAGGAAAGAAGCCAAATATCGGATTATAGAAAAAAAATGAGGGATTGTGATAAACATTCCAAAGAGAGAAACAGATAGTTCCAATTATTATCAATACTCCTACGAAGAATCCCCATCTAGGAAAAAGAACCCCAATTAACAGACCCAAAGAAGTTGAGAAAAAAACTGTAATAATGGGAATCAAAATATAGAAGATTGTTCCTTCTTTAGCGGAGCAATCACCTTTAATTAAGTAGCTTATCAAAGCTATAGCGAATGGAAAAGCGGTAACAATATAATTTGTAAAGAATATCGTCAATGCTAAGTCTGAGAACCTTCTTTCTCTCTCAAACCCTTTCCTTAAGTCATAATTTACAAATTCAGATGCAATAAATACCGATACAAAAGCTAGAACAACCGATATTACTGCAGAGAATTCAAAACCGAGCGTCCCTATTAGAGGTAAAAAAGTTAGTGCTAATGATATCAATACAACTAATAAAATTGAAATTATTACCCTATATGAAAAGAAAATATCGGTAAATAGCATTATTGATCGTTCTTCTGTTGATTATTAACCGCTATTTAATTGAAACTTGATTGGGACAGTTACCCAACTTGAAACAGGTTCGCCATTTTTTTTGCCCGGAATGAAAATCCAATCTTTAACAGCATCAAGTGCTGATTCATCTAGTATCTCATGGCCCGAGGATCTCTCTAGCTCAATATCCCCGACACTCCCACTTTCAAGGACAAATACCTTTAAGAAAACAGCACCTTCATAGCCCCTTCTTCTGGCAATCATTGGATAATTTGGCTTAGGATTTACTTTATAATCCGGATACGCAAGCTCCACAATGCGTCCTAAAGCCTCAATTTCTGTACCTTCTCCATTAGGTTTCTTAATACTGCTTATTTTAGAAGAATGAAGATCACTATTTTGTTCTATGGCGTCAGCTGGAGAATGACTGCTAGTATTATATTCAATTTTAGTATCAGATTTAGGAGATAGTTTACTTTCTCTCATTGATTTAATATCATCACTCTCTAAATTTACTTTTTTTAGAGATTTCTTCTGTTGTTTATGTATAATCGGGTTATTAGTCGTTTTCTCTTCTCGTTTTTTAAATGACTTAAGTTTAATCCGCACACTTAAATCTTCGGTTTTCACATGCTTTGAAGTTTCATTAGTAGGAGAATTCAAAGAATTGATCCCCGTAAGATTTGAGCCTTTATTTGTACTTATTACTCCAACTGGAATTGTTGAAGATAAAGGGTTTGTGATTAGGTTTTTAGGTAAAAAAAGTAACAAGAATATAAAAACAACTATAAAATGAACTACTATTGAAGCAATAATGAACGATCTTAATTTGTTACGTCGCATCAACTTATCATGTACAGTTTATAAGAATTTTGTTGGATTAATAACTTTTTACAGTTTTAATTCTTAAATTAATAAACCACGAATTTTTATTTTCTGACATATCATTATTAATTGTATTTTTATTATAACCTAAAAGTTTCCATAAAATTCCTTTTCCCCCCTGAATATATTAAAACCAATAGTTGCCCCAATCATTACAGTCACATCTGACTCAGCATCCTTGAGACCAAACTCTATTCCGCCATCAAGAACAATGTTTTCTGTCACCTCAAGAGCTAAACCAGTCAGAGAAAAGAGTGGGCTTCCATCATCGCCTGAGCCAATATTACCGGTGAGTTCAGAACCCAGAATCAATCTATCTATGAAGAGAGGTATATCTACTTCGAATCCATAGACGAAATTGTTTTCAAAATTTCCATTAAAAACCGGGTTGTTGGTCGCAAGATAACCTATGTTTTCTCTAACTACGGGCAACCAAATTTTATCTTCAATTGCCAATAATATCCCAGCCTCTACATTACCTGTACCTAGACCCTTATTCTCATTACCCGTTGGGATTAAAATGGACGGCTCTAATGCGACTTCAGGAAGATCTTCATTACCACTAATAACACCCCTTTCTCCGAGCATCTTAAATTTTGAGAGCAAAACCATATCGGCAAATCCGAATTCATTTTGACTTTCATCTGGATTCAAGCTCAAAAGGCCCAGGTCAATTTCAACTTCAATCCAATCCACAATACCGTATATCAAACCAAATACAGTAAAATTGTCTTTCCCAACGGCGTTATTGGAAAATTCATTCCCTAATTCAAAAGTAAATACACCATTTGGAGAAGTTCCAGCATCCTCCGTCCTGAAAGGACGAAAAGCATAAGTGACTAAAGTTTAGAAAGTTAATAAAATACCCAAACAAATAAAGACACGAATCATTTTGAAACCACGCATTTCATCACAAATGTGCACCAGTTTCATAAATTACACCAATGACACTGAATACAAAAAATAACGGAACTAAACAAACTTTAATTTCTAAGTTGTAGAAAAATGGAAATGCTGATAATTGAGCTCCCTGTAATAATTAAAAATAATATATTTTTCCAGCCGCAAATATGGTGTTTCTATGCTAACATGGCGTCAATAGATTCAGCTCTTCTCAGTACTTTCAAATCACCATCATCAATGAGTACTATGAAAGGACGTGGAAATATAAAAGAGCTAGATTGTGGAATATTATAGGCTCCAATGTTTTTAATAATTATATTGTCCCCTATTTTTAATTCAGGAAGTTTAACTATTCCTACTATATCCGTCTGAAGACACAAAGGTCCATAAACCATAGTTTCCTTTAAATTCTCATTTGAGTTTGTTACAACTTCAAATTCTTGTAAGCTCCATAATGAGGTAGGAAGCAGATTAATACCCGCATCAAGTGTGACTCTCCTTTTCTCATTTGTCATCTCCTTAACATCAACAACAGTTGTGATTAGATGCACTGCATTCTTCACAATTGCTCTTCCGGGCTCTAGTATGAGCAAGGGCTCGTCATTTTTAAACACATCCAGGATTGGTTCGACAACAGCTCTAACATATGGCGTAAGGGAATCCTCGTCGGGGAAGCCACCACCCATGTCAAGATACTTTAAGGTTACTCCAAATCTATTTCTTATTTGCTGAGCAAATTTGACTAACCGTTCTGAAGCCGATCTATGCATTTCAGAACTTTTGGGCCAAATGAGTTTAATGTTTTTTGCAGGGATAAAATTTTCAAACTCGCCCGGTTGAACAACATAGCTTGTAAGATGGATATGAAGCCCCGCGATTCTGAGCCGTCTTTTTTCACAACATGAATTCACGACTTCGAGAGCCTCCCCAGATTCAAGATTAAAACCAAACCTATCCGGCAGCTGATGAATCCCAACGTCTGTGTTAATCCTTATCCCAATTTCAACTGGCTTATTAATGTCTGAAGCGATATCCTCTATAAGTTCAAGTTCATACTTATTATCAACATTTATAATCGCTCCATCTTCGATGGCTCTTTTTAATTCCTGGTTTCTCTTATATGGGCCATTAAATACAATGGATTTGCCTGGTACACCAATTTTTCTTGCAATTTCATACTCAAAGCCGGAGGCTACTTCCGCTAATCCACCCTCTTTGTGAATTAAATCGATTACCCCTAGCAGATAGTTGGCCTTGTAAGAATAAGCTACCTCAACCTTAGGATACTTGTTCGAAAACTCTTGGCGAAATTTTTTGAAGTTATTCCTGAGTATTTTAGCTGAAACTACAAAAAGAGGTGTGCCATATTCCCCGATAAGTTTCTTTATTGATACACCATCAATTTCATTCATAGAGGGCAATGATATATATAGGAGTGGAAAAGGAATTTATAAACTATCGGCAAGTTGTAATTCATTCATTCTTTGTAGAATTTTCCTCGCTCGATTTGTGTTCCTATTTCTGAAAAACTGAATTATGCTTTTACGATAAATACCAGATTTTGCTTCATCCAAAGCCATTGGAAGCACTTTTTTAAAATGCTTAAATGCCCAAATATCGGGACGAGATATGTTTAGTCGGATATAATCAGTAGCCCCTATATCACCCAAACCATCTCCAGGATATACAGCAACTTGATGTTTAAATAGTGCCACAGTTAGTTCCTGAGCTGTTATGTTCGTATTAGACACATCCATAACCATTGAAAAACCATATTTAGGTTCAACAGGAATCGATATCCCTTCAATTTTGCTTATCGCCTTTTTAATATAGCTATAATTTCTTCTTATAATTTTCTCCGATCTCTTAACAAATTTTTCATCGTGTAGAGCAGCCAAAGCGCCGTACTGAGCTATGAGATTAGTATTGAGCCTTATCATTGAAACCTTTGTTAGTAAACATGCCCGCATGATTTCAGGATGACCGGCAAGAAATCCGATGCGAACTCCAGCCATACCGTAACCATGGGAAACGCTAAAAACTGAAATTACATTATCGACATTGCTTTCCTTCCACAAAGAACTCATTGGATAATGCATATACGATTGGTCAATGCATTGTGTGTTATGAGTAATATCATTAATTATGAAAAAGTTGTGCTCGTTGGCAGTCTCTATGAGGGCCATAAGTTGTTCTTTCAATTGAACTGTCCCAAAGGGATTGATCGGATCACAAACAATTAGGACTTTTGTTCTTGGGGTAATATATTCTTTTACTTCATCAGGATTTAAACTGTATCCGTTCTTTGAATTCAGCGGGATTCTAACAGGAACCCCCCTGGCCATTAGAATTGCAGATTCGAAGTGAAAATATCCAGGATCGGTAATTATGACCTCATCATTGGGGTTAATTAGGGTTTGTAACACGTACGAAACGCCTGCCTGTCCGCCCTCAGTTCCTATGACCTCGAAATGCTCGCCCCTCTTACGATTAAATTTTATTTCGGCACAAGCTTCTCTGAGGGGATTTATAAGATCCGGTGAATAGGGATTTATGTTAGAGGCATTTGTCCTTTTCCTCATTTCCCTTACAGCACTGGTAGGTGGGCCCGCAAAGCATAACATCCATCCAAAGTCTGCCCATTTTTCTTGATCTAAGTCAATCCTACCTTCTTTATATATCTCGCTCGGTTCAACTCCCAATATGTTAATAGCGTCACGATATGTCATATAGTTCCACATTCCATGTGGACTATCCATGACCGATTTTACCCTGTCAGATAAGTAAACGCTGAAATCCTGCGACTTTTCAGTCTTCTGTCGCCATCCTAGAACAAATCTTTCTTTAGTCAAATTGCTTTCCCCTTGATTCTTTAGCCACAGAGGGCACAGAGTTTTTACTTAAAAATCTTTTTTCAGTTCTCGGTGATCTCGGTGGCTAAAATCTATTCTTAACTGCTGTCTTTCATCATAACAACTGCATAAATGCCATAAGGATCCATAGTTACATCAGGTTGCCTAAATCCAGCATCTTCCGCCCAATCGATTAAATCTTCAACTGGGCGAAGATGCCAAACGCAACGTTCACCAGCCTGGTTCTTGAGAACCCTTGCTATAAATTCTATCTGAGGATTATGAGTTTGAACATTGAACAGAATAGCATCTGGATTAAGAATCTCTTTAATCTGTTTTAACTGAACTTTTATTAACTCGTCATCATGGATGATTCCATACAGACCTACCTCTATTAAGAGATCAGGCTTTGGTTGAATCTTCTTTAAACTCTCAATATCAAAAGCATTTCCCACTTGAGAACTCACCATGTCTTCGAGATTCAATTTTTTGGCGATGTTCAAACTCTCAATGAGCGCCTTTTCACTAATATCGCGAAGAAGAACTTTAATATCAGCATTTGTTTCTTTTAGTACTTCATAAATGTAGTCGGCTTTCCCTGATGCTAGGTCGACTAAAACAGTGGAACTTCCATTGCGCCCTTCAATATAACTTTTTATCTTATTCTTCTGAATTTCCTTTACTGCTCTAAATGCTCTACAAGTAACTTGATTTAAAAAAGCCCTGTCAATCAACTCTCCAATTAAATACTTTCCGCTTGGCAGTTCATTGTATACATAATTCATTATCATTCCGGAATCAAAGCCATATTCGAACCCTGTTCTAATACCTTCTGAGGTTTTACCAACTGTACTCAAGAACAATGAAAATAATTCGTAGTACCACTTTTTAGGACTATAAAACGGAAGGGGCTCAAGCAGATCCTCAAAGGTTGGCTTCGTTTTACTCGGCATAAAATTTGATCTCCTCTTCCTCTCTATCGGCATAGATCATATCTGCTATCATCTTAATCTCTTCAACTCGCTTTTTCTTTTCGTGTGTGTTTGCTTCAAGTTCAAAGTAATTTTCAAGTAACCTCAAATGTTCATTAACATCTCTAAAGACCTCTTCAATGACTTGGCGACTTTCCTTATCTGCAACACCGTAATACACATCGAGCAGAGATGAAAAATGCAATAACGAACCCCAAGCATAAGCAAATTGATCAAATGGATTTCTATACGCATCTAGGATATCGTAGATCTTCTGTCCTATCACCGGAGGCTTATACGCTTCTGGTTTTTCACCCAGTTCCCTAGCTCTATTTGAAAAAAGTTTAGCATGCTTCGCATTGTCAGTTGTGAGCCGAGCTGCTAGAAGCCTCAGTTCACCATTAGATAGAGATTTAAATTTCGCACTAAACAAATCAACCCATGAAAGCATTCCGTAAGTGTGCCTACTAAATGCCCTCGCGAGTCGTTTTGGATTTGATAGTACTTCTTTTAATATTTCAGGGTTGCGTATGCTCATTTCAACCTTCTCAAATACTGCTTTCTAACCACAACGGCACAAAGTCTTGACTTAGAATTAAGAAGTCAGAAGCTAGAAGCTAGAATTTTTTCTCATGAATTCTGACTACTGGATTCTGAATCCTCTTTTCTCCTTTGTTTCATCGTGATTTCAACATCAATACATTTTTTTTAATAAGTTAATTAATTTCATATCACCTTTCGCTGGCACTTTCCAGTTCACATGTTTCACTTTCACACCCTGGTCAACCAACGCATCTCTGAATATCTCAAGACCGATGTTTATTGCTTTAATTTCCACGTTTAAATTGTCTGAAGATTCTGATTTAAGTTCTGTCGATCCACCAGCTGAAATCAAATTCTCCACGTCGTCCAAGGTTTGATTAGCCACCTCTTCTGATTTGGCCTGAACAACCATTACTAAATCATTTCCAGCAGCCTCCTTTATTTCTGGCAACATGAGTCCAGCATCCTGGATAGCAAATTTAGCTTTCTCAGTAGCCATCACCACAACGGCATTCGTTACACCTTCTGAATCACGAATAATTTTTGAAATTCGCATTAAACGAAGTGCATCTTGAAAAGAACCTTTTCTAATTCTGGATTTTATTACCAAATCTAGTTCTCCTTGAAAGGTATTCAGAAGCCAGGAGTCAGTAGTCAGCAGTATTCTTTTGCTCTTCTGAATTCTGAATTCTGACTCCTGAATTCTTATCTATGTATTCTATAGCGCACGAGTTCGATACAGTATTACTCACATAGCAGTATTTTTTGGCGATCTTAATAATATCCTTCAAATCCACAGATGGCAAAGAACTCTCTACTTCTACAACAAGTTCGGAAAATTTAAAATTCGTCAAATCCTTCTTACCCATAACGCTCACAGTCATATCTTTAACCACAACGCTCTTCTTTTTAGCCACATACACCAACGCAAGGCAAAAACAAGAGGCGAGCGAGCAGAGAAAAAGTTCGGTTGGCATCATACCGGTATCTTCGCCGTGAAACTCGGGAGCTTCATCGATATCAACATGAAACTGCCGGGCTTTTACTTCAACCTGATAATTCTTTTTCCAAACAGCTTTTACTTGCATTTCTCGACCTTAAACTAATTGATTTTGCCACGAATGATCACGGATTTACACAAATAACATACTAAAATGGATGATTATTGACATAATTTTAACCCAAATAAAGATTCGAGGGTAGCGGTGATGTCGAATCCCCTTAATTAGTAATTGTATTTTACAGCAAGATAGAAACATCTAGCGTGGTCATAAAACCGTTTGTCCTAAGCCTGTCCTGAGTTTATTCGAAGGGCCTGTCAAAGGACGAACTGTGTTAATATTTCCAAAGGAAGCAACTTTCGATTTACTCAAGATGACCAGATTCTCGAGCTAAATGAAAGAAATTCTGTCCATCTATTAAAGACTATTGTTTTACTGGGTATTTGGTTCACATGAGGGCCATAAAAAAACACCCGCTCACCCCCGAAAGTCAGCGAGCGGGGAACAATTTACAATTCAACTATACTTATAAATTAAGGATATTTCGTTAATTTGTCAAATAGGAGGGCTAGGTTTAGGGACGGTACTACGGGAGAGACAACCAACGTCCAAATAGCCGACTCCCAGATGATGACAGGTATGAGTGAATTAATTTTTAAGGACGGATTGGGGAATCCAGTAATTATATTCGACATCGCCGGTACGGAAGGGGTGGAGGTCATATGGATGCCTGACGAGCCTGACGAGGTCACATTCGTTAGTGGTATAGACCTTGTGGACTTCAACCTCAGAGGCAGGAGCCGTGATGTCCCATGAAGAGCTGGTGAAACGATGCTGTCAAAGAAGAGCACATAGTAAGCTTAGGCACTCATCACCCCGGTATTGGACCGCTGGTCATCTCACACTTACCACTTGACAGCCATCACCTCTGTTATTTATAATCTAGACAGACTAGCTAGATAGGAGGTGTCTATGGCAAGTGTCTGGCAACTTCAAGAAGCCAAGAATAAGTTCAGCGAGGTCGTTGAAGAAGCGCTCAAACACGGACCACAGGTCGTCACGAAACGTGGTAAGGAGACAGTAATCGTCCTCTCATACGCTGATTACCGTAAAATGACGCTCACCCAGAAGAAGCTTTCAGACTTTTTTCGCGAGTCGCCCCTTGTTGGCATTGACTTGGACCTAACTCGCGATACGAGTCCCACTCGTACCGATATTGCTTTATGAAGTACCTCCTCGATACCAACGTCATCTCAGAACTAGTCGCCAAGCGTCCCAATCCGAGTGTAGTTCATTGGATTGATAGCCTCGACCCGAATAGTGTTTACCTCGGCGTCATTACAATTGGCGAACTGCGAAGAGGCATTGAAAAACTGCCCGCCTCAAAGCGTAAAGAGACTCTGCGCGATTGGCTCAATGATGACCTCTTGATCCGCTTCACCGGACATATTCTCGTCATTGACGTTTCAGTGATGCTGACGTGGGGAGAACTTATGGGAAGATTAGAGCGTACTGGAAAGCCACTGTCGGCGATTGACTCGCTTATTGCCGCGCTCGCGCTCCATCATAACTGTACCCTCGTGACACGGAATGAAGATGATTTTAAGGAAACCGGCGTCACTATCGTTAACCCGTGGCAGTAAGACTCACAATGTCAGATGTAGCGATCCGAATTTACTCGTCATTGCTGTAGATGTTACGTAATTAGGGGACATTTTTTTAGATTTTAAATGGGCATTCAAAAAATTGCCAAAATCAATTCCGAAAGCGTTAAAAAAAGATTTAGGGTTGGGGTTGAATTAAATATTTTTAGCTGTAGGAATTGATTTAATAAATCCTAATTTTTTGTCAGCCCTTGATTTTTGTTTCCCGTTTCATGCTGAGTTTATCGAAGTATGTATCAAGACAAAGAAAAGAGAATATTAAAAATATGGGTACCCGATTTAAAGCTTGTCCCCGAAGTTTTAATCGGGGAACCGGGTATGACAGATGAAAGAATTCCTGGAAACTTTAACATCTATTTTGGGTATTTGTCCCCGAATTACTTGAAATTTACAGCGATGACAGGATGTATGCGACATATAGTGTAAACTCCGAAGCGAGATACAGGGAATTCGCAAGTCAAATATTTATTGAATTTACATTTTCTCCAGAATACCCTCATATATTTCTATGTGTCTTAACGCTGTGTTTCGCCAGCTATATTTCTTAGCAGTTTCCACACCGTTTACGATCAGCTTTTGTCTTAATTCATTTTCTTCAAGCAGCCTAATTATTTCATGGGCTAGCGCCCTGTAGTCCATTGGTGCTATAAGAATTGAATTTTCTCCATTTCGTAAATATTCAGTCATAGGTTCTATATTAGAAGCAATAACAGGCAGACCGGAGGCAAGCGCTTCTAAAACTACTAATCCCCATCCTTCTTTTATCGAGGGAAAAACAAATACATCAGCTGCTCCGAAAAGATCAGCCATTGAATCCTCCGGAATGTTCCCAAGCATTATTACATCTTTTCCTATCTTCAAACCAAGCTTTTTAAGCTCTGAAAAAAAATCATCACGATAATCTCTATAATCAAAAAGAGTCTCACCTCCCCCAATTAGCCAAACTGCACGTTCCCTCTTTTCTCTGAAATATGAATTCACTAAATCAAATGCCCTAAGAGTAGTTAATGTGTTCTTTCGTGGCTCAATCCCCCCTATACTCAAAATCACTTTACAATCATCTACCGAGAACTTTTTTTTTGCTGATTGTTTTGAAAATCCCGCTGATTTCAGTTTAGAAAACCTTTCTACATCAACCCCATTCGAAGTTAGAATTGGATTTAATGAATATTTGGAAGCGAGCTCCCTTTCCCAGTATTTGCTAACGACCATTACGTAGTTGGGTTCCAGTATGCTATTCAACTGACAGTCAATTAGGGCCTTAGATGTGAAGTCGTCTAGGTGATGAACAGTTCTTACGAAAAACTTGATAAATCCTTTATTACGTAATTCAAATAGTGCGTTTGCAGAGATGCAATCCTCGGCATGGTAGATGTCGCAAGTTTCTTCGATCGAGGAAAGAAATTCGTAATAGATTCTAATATAATCTGCTATTTTTTCATCAATGTTTTTATAATCAACTACAGGGCATGGAATAAGCGTATGAGGAACCTCAACTTTCCTATAAAAACCATTTCCGGGATTGAGAGAAAAAATATGAACTTTATGACCTAGCCTGGCTAATTCATCTGCCAAACTTAGGGTATGAACAACTCCTCCCCTAGGCTTTGTCGAATAGGTAAAAAGCGCTATCCTAAGCGATTCCATAAGATTCGTCTATCCTTTCCAGTTTTGAGAGCAAAAAACGAATTCCATAAAAGATACCGATTGCAAAATCAGCTCCTGAAGTTTCACCCATGTTTATCACAGTCTTTGAAACAGCAGCGACTTGGTTTGCATCCTTCGTCAGAAGACCGTGAATCAACTCGACCGCAGCAATGGGACCTTCACCATAGCGGGCCTGGTTTAAAAAACTTTGACTGTATATAGTGGTTTTTTCTTTTGCCGCTCGACAGATTTCTGCAGAAACCCTTTTGTAGAAGCTAAGCTCTATTTTTCTTTTTATGAAAAGTGCGTTTCCCCCCGCAATCAAACTAAGCATTAAGCCCGCTAAAAAATCATCGCACGATGGGGTAAGTCCCGGACCAAGCCCCAGAATAGAGCAAGCCCCGCTCACTACCATGGATGAGTCACCCCCGAACATGCCCCACATCAGCTTATCAATATAGGGTCTAGCCCTTTCCGAAAGGGTAGGCTCCTGGGGTTGAAGAAAGAATTTAAGCGGACCGTACAGCTCCACATTCTCTAAGAGTGGAATGAGCCCTTCCCTGCTGGGAGCAGTGTAAATTACATCCCTGAGAATTCTAAGATTTAGACTTATACCCTCCAACCCTATAAGAGCATTGTTCTTAGGGGGCGGTGGAGAAAACAAAGTAGTAGAATTCTTTAGTTTTATTGCAAGCACATCATCAATGCAGAGGGTACCGTCGCTGACCTCGACTTTCATCCCTTCTTTAATGCCGATTGAACTGAAATCTATATGTTCGGAGTCACTCAGCAGGACGGAGCTTGGACTGACATAGCTCCTGTTTCTTATTACATTAATTAAAACGTTTCTGCCGACCCCGATATATAATGCATGATCAAAAACACCGCGCACTTTAACTACTCTTCTAGAATCACTTAATGCTTTTAGTGCCTTATTGCCGACAGCCTCCGCTATTAACAAGTTGGGTATGTTCTTCCTTGCAGCCATTTTAGTCGACTTAAGAGTAAATCACTCGGGTCCCTGGTTTACCCTCTAAACCAAATACCTCTGCGACTTTGTAGCCCAGTTTAAAATAGGAACTATAACCATCCTACATATAGAGGTTAAGTTCTCAAACAGCTCAGAGTAAGCACCCCTTTGCGCAGGTGTTATGATAGAGTTTCCCCAACCAAAACTTACCTCTAGGTAATTGGAATTAACCCCGCCTTCTCCAATGCGGACGCGCTCCACCGGGATATGAAGCAAAAAGAATTATCTTTCTACGAATATTCCAAGGGATCTTTGAATAAATCGGCACAAAAATATTCCTCCAGAAAAAAGCAGCGTATCCCTTCTCACGATATGGCTTCGCACAGAGATTGGGATAACGAGCAGCTATTTCATCAGCGGCGGCTTCAAGCAGATGCTTTTCGGCGTTTTTTCTCAGCCACTCACCAAAGGTTTTTTTTTCAGGCATTTCAGTTTCCCTGTGAATTCAGAAGTCAGTATACAGAAGCCAGAATAGATTTTGAGTAACCTTCTAATAGTCGGCTAATTTCTTCTAAATCATTCATCAGCTTTACAGTATCCCCATAGTCCAAATCCTTAGTTAAAATCAGATAATATCGACACTCTTCGATTGATCCCTGAGCAATATTCATAAATCGTGCTTTATCAGGTTTGCCTCGCTTCTTAAATCCTTCAGCAATATTGGCAGGAATAGACACTGCGGTGCGGCGCATTTGAGGCGTAAGTCCATAAACCTCCTGTTTTGGAAAGGACTTAGTGAACCGATAAATCGCAAGCACAAATTCATGTGATTTCTGCCAGACCAACAAATCCTCAAAAGTTCTTGAAGCTTTTCTCCGAACTTTTGGCTTCTCCACAAACTCCTGACTCCTGGATTCTGACTGCTGATTTCGTATTTTTATTTTTTCTTAGCCAACTCGGCCAACCCTGCCTGGGCCGCCAGTGCGATCGGCTCCATAAGCGCCCCAATTGGGGGACAATAAACGTTCTCCATCCACGCAAAGTCATGTAACGTAGCCCCTCGTTTTATTGCAAATGAAAGAAAATCGGCTCTCTCCTTAATCCCTTCACCGCCTGACATCTGGGCACCCATTACACGAAGTGTTTTCGGGTCGGCAATCAGTTTTACACGTATCCTGGTTACCCCGGGATAGTATCTAGCCCTCGAAATTCCCTGAGCGAAAGCGACGGTATGAGGTATACCCAAAGCCTTATGGAGGGTTTCACCGAGTGAAACTCCGCCTATCTGAACATTTCCACCTACCATTCCCCATGGAACATAGACGGGATCATAAGCGCGGTCATCTCCCCCTGCATTCGCCCCTGCGACCCTTCCTTGAGAATAAGCATGGCTTCCCGAAAGCCCCTGAATAGGAAGATCGGTCACACCGTGAACAACCTCCGCGCAGTCCCCAGCGGCATAAACACCCTTTTTAGAGGTTAGCATATGGTCATCCACCAGAATTCCACCCGTAGACCCGATCTTTAGTCCTGCTTCGCGTGAAAGGTGGTTATTGGGCGTTTTATTCGTAGCAACCACCACCACGTCACAATCCATGTCTCCCCCCGTCGTACTTACAGATTTCACTTTTCCGTTTGAACCCTTAAATTCATGAACCTTTGTCCCGAAATGAATCTTCACTCCAAGCTCTTCAAGGGATTTCTGCACAGGCTCCATAATGTCTGGATCTGCAACCTCAGACATAAGCCAAGCGCCTTCATCTACAAGATGCGTTTCAAGTCCACGTTGTGCGAGATTTCCAGCCATCTCAACTCCAAGCGGCGTTGCTGACACGACGACCACTTTCTTTATCTGATCGAGGGTCTTATCAAACTCCATTGCGCGACGGATGTTTTTAACGTAGTGAGTCCCTTCCAAATCAATACCGGGTATATTTGGCTCTTCATATTCAAATCCTGTTGCAATAATTAGGCGGTCCCATCCGAATATCTCGGAGCCAACACTTACCGTATATTTGTTGAGGTCAATTCCAGTAACAGTGGTTTTAAACCTTAGGTCAATCCCGATCTCGGCGTAGTGCTCGGAGGTCTGAAGGAATAGGCGCTCGAAATCCGGAATTTCCTTTCCATGGACGAAAGGAATGCCACAGGGGCTGTAGGCTACATCTTCATACTCTGTAAAAAGTGTAACGGAAGCCTCCGGGGCGACAGTCTTAGCCATAGATGCCGCCGAGATTCCCGCAGCACCTCCCCCGATTACTATAACGCGTAGACTTTTTTGATCCATTTACCTTACCTCAATCTAAGCATTTCCAATCCCAAAGGGTTTGGAGCAATTAAATACGTGTTTAAACCCAAGGCTGCGAGCTTAACAATCGCTTAGCTTACGCTACTGGGTTTCAAGATGAATTCTTTAAACCTTACGTTGCTCCGGGTTGATGCCCTTTCAAAATCGGGGAGCGCAGAACACTCGCCGCAGCTCACGCAGCCAGCCCCACTGCTTTTTGAACCTCCATCGTATTTAGAAAGCACTTTCGCAACCTCAGCGTAGACATAGTTCATCACTTCGGGTTTTGGAGGCTTTGCATTTTCCATAGGCGTTCCGGCAATGGGGCGAAGGGGAACAACAAACGGATAAACTCCCAAATCCCCACACAGTGCAGCACCCTCTATTATGGTCTCCAATCTCTCCCCCAACCCTACCAGCACATATGTGCTTACCTGCCATCTCCCAAAGACCTTCACGGCTTCCTTCCACGTTTCAACGTACTTATTAAGCCCAATTCTCGCCTTTCCAGGGGTCACCTTCTCAAAAACCTCCGGGTCAAACGTTTCGATATGAACCCCTAAGGCGTCAACACCACAGTCCTTTAGCCTCTGGAGCCAGGACAGGTCCTCGGGAGGGATTATCTGAAGCTGAATCGGCAGACCCGTTGCCTTTTTCACCTCGTAACATATTTCAGCGTATTTTCCCAGGGCTTTCTCTTCATCTCTGGCAACTCCGGAGGTAAAGACTACATTGGATATCCCATCCAGCTCTTTAGCAATTGAAATGGTCTCAACGAGGCTCTTAGCGTTTTTAAACCCCACCGTGCTCCTGTCCTTGAGTGTGAGTTCAATACCGCAGAACTTACATCTCCTATCGTCTTCCCAAAAATCACATGTCTGAAGCAATGTAGTGGCAAATGTCGTTGGGCAGTGAAGAAGTCCAATCTTGCGCATTGGTGTTCCCGTCGACGTTCTTTGCTCGTAGAACTTTGCATCCCCCATAAGCTCTACCTGAGATATGGCAACATCTTCTCGAAATACCCAGTATTCACCGTTTATTCGGTCAAGATAGTACGGAGAAGAATCAACGAAATCTCCGACTACGGGTATGTTTGCCTCATTATCGGGAAGTATTCTAAGGTGAATGCCACCCGTTGGTCCAGCTCCGCCTCTTCTAATATTCCTTGTATCAGGAAGCCTCAGCCCGTAACTTTGCAATTCTACCTTAAGGGTTCTTGAGTCCATTTCTCACCCCCAAAAATTTAGCATATTTTGATAAAAGTAGACACACAAACTCCACTTTACCGGCACTCACAGATATTTCTTTACTGATTATAATAAAGAATATCCTGTTTTATTCAGACTGAAAAACCAGAGGTAAACCGGTTATTTATACAGTCCAGGTGCTAAAGAGCATTGCGCCTGCTCTGTGGTGCTCAATCACTATGTCCAAGATGTCGGTCGGATGTATTCCCTTCACACCCTCTAAAAAGTCAGTTTCCCTGACACCGCAGAGCGATGCGGCTGAAAAACGGCAGCAATAGACCGTTATTCCTTCGCTCATCAACTTGCTAACGAGGTTGGGATACAACTGAATCCCAGCACCATAAACGTCGTCTCCCACATTGGGGAAGCCCCTGTAAACGGGAATACCAGAAGCCGGACCGTAGAAAAGAACACTCACATCGTAACCTTTCCTCTGGCACCGTATAGCCGTCAGCATATTGATGCCGGCCACAGAGCCTTCATAAGGCACAGAGTGTATGAGAAACAAGGCCTTTTCCCCCTCTTTCGCCTTATGATCCGGGAACAGCTTTTCCTCATGATTGACCAACGCCTCACCCACTTGTGGCCTCTCGCCTTTTACCATATTTACAGTCATGTCGTACTACCTCCTTAAAATAGTTTTATTTAGAATAAAGCCTCTGGGCATTTTCCCAGAAAATCTTATTTTTCAATTCTTCAGAGATCTTTGCCCCTTCAACCTTCCAATATTCCGAGGGGAAATCACCCCAAGGTGTATCTGAAGCAAAGATCACATTATCAGCGCCAACACCGGTCCCTTCTATCTCACTAAGCAACCACCTTGAACCAAAACCTACAGCCCAAGTTGTATCAGTATAAACCTGATAACCTTCCTTAACCAAATTTATAAACTTAGGAACTAATTTAATATGTCCGCTAACAAAACCCCCCATGTGCACCAGATGTATCTTAACCCCCTTGCCATATCTTTTAACTAACTCGAGGGCATTTGAAATATCTGAACCCCCACCTGGGCTCGTATGTATATGCAAAACAAGATCATTTTCCTCGGCACTATTCACAATACCTTCCCACAATCCTTTAGCTTCATCATCCCAGTCATTTGGATTATACGTTCCTCCAAGGAGGCATGTAGCTTTTAAAGCGACAATTCCATTTTCCTTAACGTGTTTTAAAGCCTCCTCGGTACGTTCCTTATCCTTTGCAAGACCAGAAACCCAAAGAGCCCCAACAAGTCTGTCAGATTCCTGAACACTATCAATCACAATCGGATTGAGAGTGAATGGCTGTCCGGAATCTGGTACGCCGTAATTAGAAATAACCATTGCCCGGTCAATCCCATATTCATCCATATGTTTTATATATTCCTTTGAAGAAGGGTACTCGATTACTGTGGGCTTTACCGGTTCTTCTAAGTCATAGAACTTGAAAGCAGGTATCCCTCCTATATGGGTATGGGCATCAAAAACTTTTCTGTTTACTTTCACAGACTACACCTCCTTTAGGGAATCTCACTATTCTCCAAGTTTATATTTTCTTATTCAATACCCCTAACATTTCATCATAGAACAAAACACTATTAAAAGCAATACGTTGTATAGGTCCACTACATATGAGACAAATTAGAGGGGTTCGTATAGTTATCAATG
>JALLOG010000339.1 GCA_027717645.1 Desulfobacterota bacterium AH_259_B03_O07 | reverse complement strand
TCGCAGCAACTGTGTTAAAAGTCAACCCACTTTATATAAATAAAAAACAAATTTGTATTAAATTGATCTAATATAATTTTTAGCTCACACATGGTTGATAGCACTGTCTTTTAGACAACATCGCATTGAGCATCCTAAGTAATTTATGCATACACGCTGTAATTGCCACCTTCTTTTTCTTTCCCTTCTCCAACAGTCGTTCATATAAAGCCCTTATCCTTGGGTCATGTCTTATAGCTGATAACGCTGGCATATAAAGAGCTGCTCTTACTTCGCTACGTCCTCCCTTTATCTTCTGTTGTCCCTTGAATCTACCGCTTTCATTCTGAAAAGGTGCTACCCCCACCAATGCCGCTATCTTCTTATGATTAATCCTCCCAAGCTCAGGTAAATTCGCCAATAACACCGATGAGGTTTTCTCCCCTATTCCCACAGCACTTTCCAATATCTCCTGATTCTCCCTCCACTCCTTCTTCTCTCCTATTGCCCCCCGAATCCGCCTCTCTAATTCCTCTATCTCCTCACTTAGAAGCCTTATTATCTTCTCACAGCTCTTTCTTATACCCTCAAAAGCTCCAGGCTGTCCTAACCTCGCCTTCTCAGATCCGCGCATCACCACCAACTGCTTCCTCCTACTGGTTAGCTGGTGTAAGAACTCCTGTTTCTCTAAGGGCTCCCTCATAGGTTCTATCTTCACACTATAACACTCTGCATAATCTGCTATCACAGATGCATCTAGCTTGTCACTCTTTGCCAACTGCCCACTTGCCCTACCATGATGATGGATCTTATAAGCATGCTCCCGGCTTACTCTAAGTCCCCTCCTGATTAATGCATTCAACACCCCCAGCTCACATCCCCCAGTAGGCTCTAGTACTATCAATTCCGGATCCATAGCCTCCAATTTATCGCATAACTCATCAAAGTCTCCATTTGCCTGCGTCCAAGTCTTTCCACTCGGCCTTATGCAAATATCTAGCTTATCCTTAGAAACATCAATTCCAACAAAACAACCCCTACTGTAATTTCTACTCTTTACTTTTCGTACACTCATCATTATCCTCCTAATATAGACTTGTAACCAACTAAAATCTTTTCGGGTCCTTACTTGTGAATCCAGGCTCACAATCTGTGGCCTATACAACTGTTCGGACTAATGAAAAGACGGGGCAAAGCGACTAAGCTGCGAAACGGTCTTATTGGACCAAATGACAAGCAGTCTGCTTTGCCCAAGTTGGTTATCTGATCAGGATAAACCAACTCATAATTAACATACAAAA
>JALLOG010000338.1 GCA_027717645.1 Desulfobacterota bacterium AH_259_B03_O07 | reverse complement strand
ATTGTGGGTCTGAGAATTTACCTCAGGCCAAGTTTTGCAGCGAATGTGGAACGTCCATCAAAAATCAAGTTTCCAAAACTACCCATATAATTCAGCAGAAAGAAAAGGAACAGCAACTCACATCTCCAGTATCTGGTATTAAATCACTAGAATCCGAGCGCCGTCAGCTAACCGTCATGTTTTGTGATTTGGTAGGCTCCACCGCCATCGCGGAGCGACTCGATCCCGAAGACTTGCACAAGGTGATGAACTCTTATCAAGAGGCCTGTGCTGAGGTAATAAGTAATCTTGAGGGCCTTGTAGCAAAATATCTTGGCGATGGGATTTTGGTATACTTCGGTTATCCCAAAGCGCACGAAGACGACGCACAGAGAGCGGTCAGGGCAGGATTGGGAATTGTCCAGGCAGTTCGTGGACTGCCCCTGCCGCATAAACAACTAAAACAAAATCTTGAAATACGCATCGGTATACACACGGGTCTAGTTATGGTAGGAGAACTTGGCGTAGGGAATACTCGCGAGTCAATGGGCATAGTGGGTGAGACCCCGAACATCGCAGCCCGACTCCAAGGACTAGCTGAGCCCAATACGGTTGTGATTAGCAAAGCCACACATCAATTAATCGAAGGATTATTTATTTGCAAGTCTCCAGGCTCTCAAACCATCAAAGGTATCTCACAGCCGATGCAGGTATACCAAGTGCTTCAAGAAAGTGGTGTCCAGAGTCGATTCGAAGTAGCTCTCAGTAAAGGACTGACCCCTCTTGTGGGAAGGGTGCAGGAGGTAGATCTTTTGCTTGAGCGGTGGGATCGGGTCAAGGAAGGAGAAGGTCAGATTGTGTTGCTTTCTGGTGAAGCAGGAATCGGTAAATCCCGCCTTGTACAGGTGTTGAAAGAGCACGTGGAAGGAGAATCACATACGAGGATAGAGAGTCGCTGCTTGCCTTTTTACCAGAACAGTGCCCTTTATCCAGTGATCTATCATTTACAGCGGCTTCTTGAATTCAGGAGCGAAGATTCTCCTCAGGAAAAACTTATCAAGCTAGAGAAGACTCTTAAGCGATATGACTTTTCCCTCCAGGAATTAATACCACTTTTCGCTTCTTTGCTTTCACTGCCGATTCCTGATCACTACCCTCCCCTCAACCTTACACCTCAAAGGCTTAAACAGAAGACCTTTGAAGCCTTACTAGAGTGGTTGTTGAAGGAAGCAGATCAGAATCCTGTACTTCGTATAGTTGAAGACCTTCACTGGGTAGACCCCTCAACTTTGGAGTATCTAGGTC
>JALLOG010000337.1 GCA_027717645.1 Desulfobacterota bacterium AH_259_B03_O07 | reverse complement strand
CCTGCTCTACCTAGCTGAGCTAGCAGCCCTTTGTAATAATTACAGTGACTTATGAACAATTATAAATTATCCCGATTTTCATTGCTACAGTTTTTGCTACAGTTGTTGTTGAAATTTGCCAACTTTTCAACAGCATCTCTCAATGAATTATCAGGATGCAAATATCTCTTTTTAGTAATATCAATGCTTGAATGGCCTAGTATTTCACTTATTGCCACAATGTTAACATTACTCTCAAGCATCCTAGTTCCTGCGGTGTGTCTAAGATCATGAAACCTGAGCCCTTTTATATTAGCTCTCCAACATGCGTTGTTAAATGCAGTACTAATATTCTTTATTGGCGCTTCTGTATCACCTAAAAATACATACTCACTTTTGCTGCTATTCTTTAGTTTTAGTTCTAAAATCATTTTTCTTAAATAAGAGTTAATAGGGATTCTTTTGGTTTTTTTACCCTTATTATTGAGAGCAGTAATTATAAATAGGTTGTTATCAAAATCGACGCAATCCCATTTTAGGGAAAGTATCTCCCCTTTTCTCATTCCAGTATTAAGAGCAGTAAATAATATAGGTTGTAAATGCGGTGCGCTGTGATCCATTAACCTAGTTTCTTCATCCGGGGTTAATATCCTATCCCTATGGTTATCTTCGCTTAAAAGACCTGAAACAGATACAGGATTATCACCGTAAAACTTTTTATCCCTTTTAGCCAGATTAAAAATATGCCTTAAGGTAGCAAGTTCTCTGTTAACAGAAGCAGGTTTAACATCCTTTAATCTGAAAGACTTATAATCATCAATGTCCCCGGGTGTGATCCTGTTAAGTGTCTTATCTTGAAAAAAGGTTTTAAGGGTTCTTAATTGCTCTTTTCTTTTCTTCCAGGTTCTTAGATTCTTGGTATTTTTAACGTACTTTATATAACCATCTTCAAGAGATTCCAAGGTTACATTATCCTCATATTCATATAATCCCATTCTTATTTTTCTTTTTATTCTCTCTAGCTTTCTTTGGGCAACAGTTTTGGTAACTATTCCTACTTTACCCACAGACTCCCATTTAATTCTCCCATTCATGGCAAATCTTATATACCAATAAGGTGTTTTAGCCCCATCCTTACTTTTCACCCATCTTTTAAATACTCCCATGATTACTTCCTCCTACTCTTTATTTTTTTCTCTGGCAATAAAGGCTCTTTAATTTCATATCCTTCCCTTTTCATCACTTCATGTATCCATCCCCGGAAATGCTAACAACATCTCTCTTCCTCTTCCCATCAGGTTTATAATAATCTA
>JALLOG010000336.1 GCA_027717645.1 Desulfobacterota bacterium AH_259_B03_O07 | reverse complement strand
CCTAAACTCTTTTCGTAATATTTTTGTCCTTTAAGACTGAAGTGGGTAGGAGGGTAAAAATAAAAAACCCATTTTGGGGTGAGGTGAGATAACATGAGGAAAATATTAGTGGTAGATGATGATCCCAACATTAGATTTTTGTATAAAGAGGTGTTAAGTGAGGGTGGTTACAAGGTCTTAGAAGCGGGGTCCGGAATAGAGACTTTTAAGATACTAAACCATGAGGACATCGATCTGGTCTTGCTTGATATTAAACTAAGATTTGAAAGCGGCCTTGGGGTCTTGCAAAGAATTACAAAAAAATTTCCAAATACTCCCGTAATATTGTGCACTGCTTATATCTCATTCCAAGACGATTTTACCTCATGGCTTGCAGATAGTTACTATGTCAAGTCAAGCAACCCTTACGAATTATTAGATGAAGTAAAACAAGTATTGAGTAAAAAAGCTTTGGCTAATAAACATCCAAAGGAAGATTTAAGGAGCAATGCATAGGCTAAGCTCCTTTAAAAACAATTTATCCTAACTGTTCGAGACAACAAGCATATTCATATTTCATAATCTTCCATATAGTTATGGAACATCAAAATGCAAGTTTGAAGATGGTGAAGTTTTTTTTAGTTCGAATTTCAGACTTGCCAGCATAGTAATTGCCAAGCTATATGTCTTGTTTGGGGGATAAATCAAATCTAAAATGTCAAATTTATTAGGGGTGACGGCAATGATAACTAAAAAAAATACTTTAAAAATAACCATGTCAAGACCAAAACAGAATGATGATGAACTAACCCAATTAACTGAGTATTATTCATCCTTTGAAAATGAAGAATTAAACATGCCAATTAAAGAAGAGCCTCAACCTGAGTTCGAAGAAATAAAATATCATTCAACAGAAAGCAAAAGAGTAAATCGAACAGAAGATCAACAAAGACTCCTTAATGCCTATTATAAGGAAATATCAAACGAATCGATCTTTAACCGAAAGGAAGAGATTGGGTTTTCTGTAAAAATAAATAAATGTTTGGAAAAAACAAAGCAATTAAAAGCTATTCTTGATACATTATCAAAAGATTGTCATGAAAAAACCGATAAAATTGAACTTAAAAATTACCGAGAGCAGGATATCGAAAAACAAATAAAAATCTTCAACGGATTAATAAAAGCGTACTCACAAAAAGCAAGGCAGTTCAGGGAGAGGTTCATTAAAGCAAATTTAAAGCTAGTTTTATTTATTGCGAACAAGCATAGAGGCCTTGGTCTTCAACTATCGGATATCATTCAGGAAGGGAACATGG
>JALLOG010000335.1 GCA_027717645.1 Desulfobacterota bacterium AH_259_B03_O07 | reverse complement strand
ACGGGGTGGCTTTATGGATTTGAACTACACTTAATCATCAATGATAGAGATGAGTCCTAATCTTTCAGACAAACCCCAGGAATCATTAATCTAAAATATAACATGACTTTGATAAAAAGGTTGAATTATATAATCCCATTTTATGCATAAACCTTTTATGTTCAATTATATCTCAAAATATTATAGCTCTTATCAATAGACTACAACGAGTTGGGATGAGTTGGTGGTCAGGGTTGGTACTACCCCCCTTTTGTCAAGCTCGGTTTAAGTCAATTAAAGAGTTATGGAACTTGATAGCTCAATACCCTACTGAAAAGACTAACTGTAAAAGTGCACCTAAATTTGGGGCTTGACATATTGGCTCAATAAGAAGGAGAAATATTGTAATAGTTCAATTCTTACTCTTGCACAAGATATGAATGTACCTCGTATGATTTAAGCTCTGGGATAGAAGTAAACCATTGCATGAATTTCCCCTTAATCTCATCAAATGTCTCGCTCTGTTCATAGGCGTCTCTATCAGCTTTGCTGTCCCAACCCGTTATTGATATAATCTCACCCGGGTTATCGACGGACTCAAGCAGATAGCGAAAACGAAAGCCCTTTAGTCCCTTTAAGACACCATCCACTTCATCGCTATTCTCTAATGCTCTTATTTCTTGTAGCTTATCTGGTTTCACCTTTATTGATACCAATCGTAGAAACATATTTATACCTCCCTATATAAACCCATTTTATGCATTAGCCGTTATTTTTCATATTAATAAGTTATTGTCAACAAATTTATATATATGAAGGGATTATTCCCAAGGGTACCAAGTGGCAGTATCCATCAACTGTACTGCTCCCCTTTTGTCAAGCCCAGTTTAAGTTGGACTCGTGAAGAATGGTATCCTTCCTTTTGATTATCGTTAACTCCCCTTCCAAACAATTTTATAAGTCTTTCTCTAACATAAACTACGGCAGTATTGTAGGGGGAGGTCATATTCTTAGGGGTAAAATGGTTTCTTTCCATGGAAATCGGTGGTCAGAGGGAAAATTTTTGCTGACATGAGCTTATTATTTGTTAGATACTAGGAGTCTTAAATGTTTATGCATAAAATGGGTTAATAAATTACAACGTGAGGTAGCAATAGGAAAGAGATCAAAACCGAATACGGTTACCTTTTTAATTGAAGGGGGAAAGCCCTTTCGGTTACATAGTTAAATTGCTTGACACGTGGTATATTACAGGTTAGAAGGAGATTTTCTTTTGATTTTAAAGAAATCCACTCTGACAACGGCACAGAATTTATAAATTGGCA
>JALLOG010000334.1 GCA_027717645.1 Desulfobacterota bacterium AH_259_B03_O07 | reverse complement strand
TAGAAAGCACTGAAGGCGAAGGGACAAGCGTATACATAAAAATCCCAATCTATTCCGAGGAGAGAGACGTTGAGCACGTTTAGAGTACTAGTTGTTGATGATGATGAAGAATTGGTGAGCGCTGTCAAGGAGCTTCTAGAAAGAAAAAAATATGAAGTAATTACAGCTTATTCTGGCAAAGAGGCGATAGAAAAGGCTTCGGCTATCTTTGATATTGACGTAGCTCTAGTAGACCTTGTAATGCCAATGATGGATGGCTTCACATTGCTTGATAGACTAAAAGGGATCCAGCCAGAGCTAGATGTAATTATTATTACCGGACATGGGACTGTTCCGACAGCAGTCGAAGCCATAAAGCATGGGGCATTGGATTTCATCACAAAACCCTATGATAAAGACGTACTCTTAAACAAGCTAGAAGCGATAAAAAAGACGCATAACTTAGAGAAAAGAGTAAGCGAATTGAAGCAGATTATTTCTGAAAAATACGGTTTCGAGGAGATAGTAAGTGGTTCCAAATTAATGAAAGGTGTGTTTGAGAAAGCCTCTGCAGCGGCACGCAGCGATGCCCCGGTTTTTATTGTTGGCGAGACAGGAACCGGGAAGGAGTTACTCGCAAAAGCTGTACATCTTAAGAGTGAAAGAAAGGATCACCCTTTCATCGCAGTGAATTGTGCTGCACTCCCTAAAGAACTCATGGAATCAGAATTATTTGGATACAAGAAAGGTGCATTTACTGGAGCTATAAAGGATCATGATGGGCTTTTTGTAGCAGCCAATAAGGGAACCATCTTCCTGGATGAGATAGGAGAAATGCCAAGGGATCTGCAAGTAAAGCTCCTCAGGGTCCTTGAGGAAAACAAGGTTAGGCCATTGGGTCATACAACCGAGATACCCTTTGACACAAGAGTTATCGCAGCAAGCAATCGTACTCTAGAGGATTTGAAGAAAAACGTATTAAGGGCGGACCTTTTCTTCAGGCTCGCAGTGATAATACTAGAGCTCCCACCGCTCAGAGAAAGGAGAGAAGATATACCGCTACTTACGGAATTCTTCATAAAGAAATTGAATCAGAAATATTCCAGGAATATAACGGGGGTTTCTGAAGGCGTTTTCACTTCAATTTATCAATATGATTTTCCCGGCAATATAAGAGAGTTAGAAAACCTGTTAGAAGGTATAATTGCAGTATCTACTACCGATAAGGAAACAATAACAGAGAAGGATTTAAAAGCGCACCTTGTATGGAAGGAGACAAAGGCATCAGAACATACACTACTTTCTTTAGAAAAGCTTGAAAAATT
>JALLOG010000333.1 GCA_027717645.1 Desulfobacterota bacterium AH_259_B03_O07 | reverse complement strand
GGGCATCTAGTCGAGCTAAACGTGGCATACTTTGTAGATAGCATCAGTTCTAAGAACTGTCAAGTTATTTACTTTTTTATGGACGTCCCCATTGTCTTCATTGTCTTTTCTCAAAATATATTTATTCCTTTTCTTCAGCTTATTGCTGTCGATAAGTTGTAAAAAGGAAAGTGATGATTGGGAATATGTAGGAAAAACAGGGGTTGGAACAGAGAGGGAATATAGTACGTATTTAAGTAAAGAAAGTATCGTAAAAGACCAAAAAAATAAGAATTTAGTAAGGTTTTGGATTAAATTGAATTTCTCAAGAGAGCAATACTTTGAGAATGATGATGACAAGTCTGAAGGTTATACTGAGGAAAAAGGTTATGTTTTAGCTGATTGCAATGACCGTAGTCTGACGGTATTAGAAACAGTCTATTATAACTATCATAATTCTAAAAAAAAGTTGGTTAAAGACATTATTTATGATGAAAATGAAAAGAAAGCCCCAAAGTCTTATCCTGTTCCTAATAGTTTGGGTGGTGAATTGACAACGTTCGTCTGTAATTTTAATAAGTAGAACATTAATTGTTCAAGGACTTATCCGATTTTCTCAATGGTTTAGTAATATACTGGTATTACTATCTGATGACTTGGGTAGATGTGCAAATGGGAAATTGATTGACTTATCACGTATTGAAAATCAAGAACCTGGGGGGACTAATTAATGAATGGAATTCTTTTAACTTTGGTGTCGATAATTGTCATATGTGCAGGATTATTTCTTTATGCGTATATTAATCGCTATGAATTAAAGGTAGTAGGTTTAGGTACAAACGCTATGGTCGTTTAATTTGATAGATGGACGAGAGAAAAAAAATTAAAGACATTAGATGGGGAGGTTGACCGATCCTGGAGAAACGACGGTGTATGGATAAAAATTCATTAGCTCTACGCTTCCCCATGGGAGTTGTAGTCATTAAAACTTAAGTGATCTAACTGGGGTTACTCCATAATTGTCCAGAATGATAGTCCCATAGGATCAAATAAATACCAATTCTTTAAAGTTTATCATAGTTCTAGCAGAGTCATAGTTGACATTCGCTAACTCACAAGCCTTCTTCAGCGAATAAAATTTAATAGAATTAGTCATTATTTCTGCAACCCTGCGTAATCGGGAGGGGAAATTCGTAATATTTATATCTTTTTTAGCTATTTCTTGCATAGGTAATATTTTACCAGTACCTTAAGAAATTGCTAAGCCTTAACTGAAGTTATATCTATTATGATTTCATTTATTTTATTCTTTTATTTAAAATTTCAAGTTTTTAATATTT
>JALLOG010000332.1 GCA_027717645.1 Desulfobacterota bacterium AH_259_B03_O07 | reverse complement strand
GGTCCAAACCGGGCACCTGGGTAACAGAATAGACTGGGTACATAGGTTACACAATACTACATGTCATGGAGGTGATCTATGGCATGGAAAGAGGTTTTACCTATGGAAGAAAGAGCTCGGTTTGTTTTAGATGTTGAGGTGGCTGAGATGTCTGTAGCTGAATTATGCCGTCGCTATGGTGTAAGCAGGAAGACAGGACATAAGTGGATAAGACGTTATAGGGCAGAAGGATTCGATGGCATAAGGGAGAGGAGATCACGTCCACATACTTGTCCACATAAGACAAGCCCAGAGTGGGAAGAGAGGATGATTACGGAGAGACTTAACCATTCGAGTTGGGGACCTAAGAAGATTCGGGATGTACTAGAGAGGAAGGGTTGGGAAGGGAAAATTCCTGCTGTAAGTACTATAGGAGATATATTCAGACGGGCTGGATTGGTAAGTAGACGCAGGACGAAGCGTAGGAGAACATATTATAGTGGTCCATTGACTGTAGCTAAATACCCGAGTCATGTGTGGGCAGTAGATTACAAGGGATGGTTTAGGACTAAGGATGGGAGGCGTTGTGAGCCTTTGACTATAAGGGATCTTTATAGTAGATATGTGCTGGAGGTAAGGGCATTGCCTGATCAAAGCTATGAGGAGGCACGCGGGGTGTTTGAGAGGGTATTCGAGGAGTATGGATTACCCAAGATAATAAGGAGTGATAATGGAGGTCCATTTGCTTCAAGGGGAGCTGGAGGGTTATCCAGGTTAAGCGTATGGTGGGTACTATTGGGTATAAAACCTGAATATATAGCAAAGGGACATCCAGAGCAGAATGGGGTACATGAGAGGATGCATCTTACACTGAAGAAGGAGGCGACAATACCAGCATCAAGGAACTTAAGAGAACAGGAGAGGAGATTTGATAGTTGGAGGAAGGAATTTAACTATGAGCGGCCACACGAAGCACTTAAGATGAAGGTGCCTGCTCAAAAGTATCGTAGATCCACAACAGAGTATCAAAGAGGGATGAATAACAAAAAACAGATTAAGTATCCAGAGGGATATGAAGTGAGGAGAGTAAGGACGAATGGAGAGATTAAATGGAAAGGAGAAAGGAGATTTATAGGAGCGGCATTAAAAGGAGTACAGGTAGGAATAAAGCAGGTTGAAGATGGTCATAGTCAAGTGTATTTTAATTACATAGTTTTGGGAGATCTATATGATATTGATTATACTGGACTCCGACCTAAGGTGGGAGTCCACCAAAAACATGAAAAGAAAAGAGAAAAAGTGTAACCTATGTACCCGGTCAGAAGTGTTACCTATGTCCCC
>JALLOG010000331.1 GCA_027717645.1 Desulfobacterota bacterium AH_259_B03_O07 | reverse complement strand
CGAAAAGATCGTGAGTAATCCACCATACGGAAAATGAACAGAGAAAAATGAGAAGAAGAATATAAATTGTGATTCTTTTGATAGTGGAATAAGAAACAATGGGGAATATATTGTCTTTGAGTCCGAAAAAGTATCGAAAGCAGCTATAGAAGCAGCATATGTTTGAAGAATTATTTAGAAGTATTTAACAAAAAAGGCTCAAAGCTCATGAAAAACAGAGTCAAGGGGGAGTGTGATAATTACTTAGGATAAATTGCAGTCATTAGAGCAACTAAAGAGTAAAAGCTTGCAGAATTATTATCCCTTTAAAGAAAGAAATAAGAGGAGGAGAAAATGAGTAAATTTTTTGAAATCGCTAGAACCGATGAAATAGCTCCAGGAAAAGCAAAAATGGTAGAAGTTGAGGGGAGGAAGATAGCACTCTTTAATCTTGAAGGAAGCTACTGGGCCATAGATGACACATGCCCTCATAGAGGCGGACCTCTTTCTGAAGGGGAAGTTGAGAGAGAAGTGGTCACCTGCCCATGGCATGGTTCAGAATTCAATATAAAAACTGGGGAGGTACTAATACCACCAGCCAGAGCCGGGGTAAAAAGCTACAAGGTTCAGGTAGAAGGTTCTACTATAATGATAGAGGTTTAAAGGAAATTTTTTAGAGAAAGTAGTGGACAGACTGCTGAGCGTAAGGAGCGTGCGGGCAAGGGTTTCTGCAGGCACCGTTCCAGTTTTGCGTCTGAATGGTACAGTCGGTGAAACTCCGTCGGGGCGATAAGCAGCGGGATCAAGATTACGCTTTCAATCGAAAAGTTCTTAGAACCCATCCTTAATTCATTGCAAATTTTTTAATTAATCAGGGCAAAAATATGGGGAAAAAACACATAGATTTTAAAAAGGAAATTTCAGGAGTAAATGAGCATGGAGAGTTTATCCAGAAAGAAGAAATTTTAGCGTCTATAGCCGATGAAGATGATATCATGTTTGATTTAGAGCCCGAGCCTGACTTTGAATCCCATGAACTGAATTCCACAGAAGATCAAGATGAGCAAAAATGGATTCCAGATGAAAAGTTCAGTCTCCTCTATGCTTATTTCAAGGACATGTCAAGTGAATCACTATTTACAAAAAGGGAAGAGATAGAAGTTTCGGCAAAGATAAAGAAGTGTGAGGCAAGTGCAAAGAAGATAAAGGTCTTGATTGATAAGCTTTTATATGAAAGAGACGCCGAAGTTATGAGAAAAGTTTATCGAAATGGCAGCGTAAAAGAGATATCAAAGCAAATAAAAATACTCAATGCATTTTTGAAAGTGTACTCAGAAAGAGC
>JALLOG010000330.1 GCA_027717645.1 Desulfobacterota bacterium AH_259_B03_O07 | reverse complement strand
GCTTTTTACACTAAAGTATCTATAAATTCAAGGAATAAGCGAAGATGCTCCAATTATTGCTCTCTACTTAATGCATAATTTGGGTTAATATATTTGTGGGAGTATGACAGTAATTTTATTTATAATTGATCGAAAATGAAGAATATAGGATTAAGCTACTTGACTTTTTTGGTGTTTGCGGTCGGATGCGGCGGAGTCGCTTACGATCCCCCTGATTTGGGTGGTCTTTACAATAGGGCGGCACGTTCCTCTCAGTATAGAAACGCTGTGATAGTTATTCCCGGACTCCTCGGCTCAAAGCTCCTTGACAAAGAATCCGGTAGAATTGTTTGGGGTGCATTTGAGGGTGGCTATGCCAATCCCAAAGACCCAGAGGGAGCTAGGCTCATTGCACTTCCTATGAAAGAGGGGGTAGCACTCAGCGAACTCAAGGATGCTGTATATCCCAATGGTGCGCTTGACAGGGTAAAAGTAAGGATACTTGGTTTACCTTATCAAATGAATGCTTACGTAGAAATACTTAGTACACTCGGTGTTGCTGGTTATCGTGATGAAACTCTAGGTATGCTTGGAGGTGTGGACTATGGCGATGAACACTTTACGTGCTTCCAGTTTGATTATGATTGGAGACTTGATAATGTGGAGAATGCGAAGCAGCTACATGAGTTTATTTTGGAAAAGCGCGCCTATATTCAGGACGAGTATAAGAAGCGATACGGTGTAGAGAACTATGATGTGAAGTTTGACATCGTTGCTCATTCAATGGGGGGATATATTGCCAGGTACTATGTCCGCTATGGGGCAGCAGACCTTCCCGAGGACGGATCTATTCCCGAAGTTACATGGGAGGGGGCAAAATATGTGGACAAAGTCGTGATTATCGGTACCGCAAATGCTGGTGCAGTCGGGGCTTTTTTACAACTTGTGAATGGCAAAGATATAGGACCTTTTCTGCCTAAATACGAGGCTGCCATTATCGGCACCATGCCATCAGTATATCAGCATTTACCCAGAGCTAGGCACAAGGCTGTTCGCGACGAAACAGGAGCCCCCCTTGATCTAATGGATCCTGTTCTGTGGGAAAAAATGGGATGGGGACTTTCTGACCCGAGACAAGACAAAGTTCTCTCGGACCTTTTACCCAATGTCAAAGATCCAAACGAGAGGCACTCGATAGCCCTTGATCATCTCAAAAAGTCACTTAATCGAGCAGATCAGTTCCAAAGAGCTCTCGATTCTCCTGCTGAGCCGCCAGAGGGTTTAAGCCTTAATCTTATCGCGGGAGATGCGGTTCCAACAGACGCAACTGTTGTAGTTGATAGGAGCACTGGTGAGAT
>JALLOG010000032.1 GCA_027717645.1 Desulfobacterota bacterium AH_259_B03_O07 | reverse complement strand
AAGAAGATCGAGACTATGTTGTGAAGGAGAGAGTAAAGAAGGCTGCATAGAAAATTATTTTTGCTTGATTTTTTAAATGGGAAGTTCAGAATTGAGAAATTGAGATATTTCATATTAAATTTGATCATTCAACATTTTATCCACTCGAATTCCTATACATAAGAGGAGGATGTTAAATACCGTCAGTTATAAAATGGGTATTTCACCTCCTTTGATAATACAATTACTTAGTTCCCATATTTGCTTAGCTATCGGAGATGTGTTCAATATACAATTTTTCGATTAGAGCTTTTGCATCTTTGAGGTCTTTAGTATCAAAACCCTCTGTGAACCTTCCGTAAATTTCCTCTAGCATTTTCTTCGCCTGTTCCTTTTTGCCTTGATTTTGCAATAAACGACTCAAGCTCATCACCGCCCGTAGTTCCAGAGATTTCGCGCCCTGCTTGCTAGCAATTTCGATTGCCTTACGAAAGTTTTCCTCAATTTCAGGCTCATTACCATTCAGCTTAAGAAGTAGCTTTCCCCTTAACCTATAAAGCTCCGCTTCCCACCATCTTTCTCCGTTCTCTTTGGTCGCGGAAAATGCTTTGGTTAGATGCTTTACCCCTTGTTCAACTTGGCCAGCTTTACTCGTGGCTTCAGCTACCAAGGCAAGATAATATGGACGTCTCAATTCTGCCCCAGTGTCCCGTAAGTTGGCAAGTCCTTGGTTCATCTGGTCAATCCCTTTCTCCATCTCACCCTTCTCGGCAAGCGCCCAACCTTGGATGATTGTCGCCCAGGCAGAATAGTACTCAAATCCATGGTCTGAACAAAGCACAATTGCAGCTTCTGCTTGACTCTGGGCTGCGTTCGGCTCCCGCCGGAACTGATGGAGCATAGCGGAATAGTCCAGAGCGTATGCCAGACTGAAGGGATGAGATAACTCCTTTACCATAGTTAGTGTCTCGTGGCTTTCTTTGAGGGCCTGGCCCGGATAGCCAAGCACCCATAAGGTATGAGCTGTATAGGAACGGCATGCCACCCCAGGGTCAAATCCGATAAAAAATGCCTGGGAGTGATGCTGCTGAGGATCATAAAGCTTCAAGCTCCGATTCAGATGGTTTTGGCACAGGTTAAACTCCCCTGTATGGAACAAGGGCATTCCCAACATGAGACCAGCCACCACTAAAGGAGCAGAGTCCCCTTGATCTCGGGCCGAGTGCAGACACTGCTCCCCCAATTCAAGGGCCGTTTGAAACTCCGTTCGTAGGAATTTATATGCGAACAGTCCCCAGAGAACGTGGAAAAGTTGAGGGGTCGTCCCGACCTGCTGGCTCAGCTCTAGCGCTCGAGCGTAGGCATTTTCAACTTCAGGAGTCGCCCAGCCTTTTGTGATCATCAGTGCCACTCCGATGCCGGTTTGCAGTGTGAATTCTTGCTCTCCCCGCTCGGGAGTGTCAGGTAGGTCTTTGATTAGCTCCAGTCCCTTGGTAAGGTGACCAATTGCTTCAACATGAGCCGAACGCTCTGTTGCTCTCTGGCCAGCCTGATGCCAATATGGAATGGCCTGATTTAAGTGTCCAGCCTCGGTAAAATGATGCGCTAATAGTTCTGGCTGTGTCTCCGAAGTTTCTGGAAACTGCTCCTCCATCACTCGTGCAATCTTATGATGGTATTGCTGTCTCTTGCTTTTTAGTAACGACTCATAAGCCGCCTCCTGAATCAAGGCATGCTTAAAGAAGTACCTCGTCTGGGGTGGAAGACCTCTTTGGTAGAGGAGTTCTGCTTCCACTAACTTGGCCAGTTCTCTTTGCAAATCTTGCTCATCCAAGGGTGAAACAGCCCTTAATAAATCATAAGTAAACTCCCGTCCCAGAGTAGCTGCAAGTTGCGCTACTTCTTTAACAGTAACTAATCTATCCAGCCGAGCCATGAGAGAGTCATGTAGTGTAGTAGGAATGGCTAATGAAGGCAGAGAACCCTTAAGTTTGTATTTACCATTTTCCTCCCTTAACAAATCCGACTCTAATACAGTTTTTGTCAACTCCTCAACAAAAAGAGGAATCCCATCTGTCTTGGCCGCCACCTGCTGGAGCACCTCATCGGGAAGAGCCTTGCCCCCTGAAATCCTATCAATCATTTTCTGGACCTGTTTTCTACCTAAGCGATTGAGATTAATTTGAGACAGGTGTGACCTCATTACCCATGGTGGATTAAAGTCAGGGCGAAAGGTAAGTATAGTAAACATTCGAACAGTTGGCACTTGCTCTATAAGGAGACCCAGATACTCCAGAGTTGAGGGGTCCACCCAGTGAAGGTCCTCAACTATACGAAGTACAGGATTCTGATCTGCTTCCTTCAACAACCATGATAGCAAGGCCTCAAAGGTCTTCTGTTTAAGCCTTTGAGGTGTAAGGTTAAGGGGTGGGTAACGATCAGGAATAGGCAGTGAAAGCAAAGTTGCAAAGATCGGCACCATCTCCTCGTGTGGAAACCCATATTTCCTCAGAACCTCTTCTAGCTTGCCCAGCTTCTCTTTGGGTGAATCTCCTCTGGTGAACCCAAGTAGACGATGGAAATGATCGATAACCGGATATAAGGAGCTATTCTGATAATAGGAAGAACAACGGTTTTCAATTCTTGTGTGTGGCTCTTGAGCTAAACGCTCTTTTAGAACCTGTAGTAAACGCGATTTGCCAATACCTGCTTCTCCACTTACAAATACCACCTGTCCCATCCCTTCTTTGACTTGCTCCCACCTCTCCAGGAGGAGCTTCACTTCTTGTTCTCTTCCTACGAGTGGAGTCAGTCCTTTTGTGATAGCAACATCAAGCCGGCTTTTTACATCGGTCTCTTTAAGCACTAGATAAATATCTAATGGTTGGGAGAATCCTTTGAGTGTATGAGGGCCTAATTCCCGACAGTCAAAAAACCCCTGAATAAGCCTATGTGTCGTGGAGCTAACAACAACTGAATTAGTCTCAGCTTGTTCCTGCAGCCTAGCAGCAACGTTTGGAGTTTCTCCTACAACAGCCGTTTTTTCGCGCACGTCTCCTGCCCCCATCTCCCCGACAACAACTAGCCCAGTGTGTATGCCAATCCGGACTTTTAGGGCCAATTCACGAATTGCCCCTACCTGTTTTGATCGTGCGTTCAGTTGTTGTACGTCGCCGACAATTTCCAAACCACTACGGACTGCCCTTTGAGCATCATCCTCATGAGCCATGGGATATCCAAAGTAAACCAAAATTCCATCGCCGAGATACTTTGCAATATGTCCATCATAGCGCCCTACGACATTAGCACAGACCTCTTGATAGTTGCGCACCACATCGCGTAGTTCTTCAGGATCGAGTTTCTCGGAAAGAGCAGTAGAGCCCACCAAATCACAAAACATTACGGTTAACTGTCGACGCTCTCCTTCGGGAGCTTCAGGTTTAACCTGTGAAGGATCTTGCAGTTTCCCCTTTTCTTTTTGTTTCTTTGTGAGAGAAGTAGCACATTGTCCACAGAAGTCAGACTCGGGAGGATTAATGAAACCACACTCGGCACAGAGTTGACTGAGCGGGGTAGCGCACTTTACACAATATTTCATACCCTCGGGATTTTCAAAACCGCAACTTGTGCATTGCATCCATGCAGCCTCCAGCCCATGTCCTAGACTATTTTTATAATATTGATGCTATCCAATTGAAAATATCTAATCTATAAATTTTTTTCCGTAAATTTGTTCATATACATGCATGAGTAAAAACTTTTGAACACTCGAAAATATGAAAATTAACTTGTTTAACTTGGATCTTATTTAAGTAATAAGTTAAGAAACAAAATATAAATAACTCACTGGTCCTGTGCTTGAGGGGTATATATCACAGCTAGATATCTTTGGAAGGTGTTTAAGATAGTAGCAAAAATCCTTAGTGTAAAAAACGCTCTTATCTAAGTCATGTAAGAAATAATGATTGGGCTGAATAGGAGCTACCTCATCTTTTTTACCCCTTCCACTGCTCTCAATTAATTACCAATTTTAAAATATTTTATATAGAGATGTCAAATTAGTTTAATAATCAATTCCCTTCTTATTCTCTATTTACTCACTCCTTGTTCGCTAATTTTTCAATTCAAAGTATACCCTTTATCATTTTCGTGATTGTCTCGTTGAGAAATATTTCTGATTTGGAAGATATGATTTTATCTTTAATTCTGCAAGTCTTGCACGGGGGTAATAAGACAAAAGGTTATTAGAAAGCTCGTTTTATAGATAAGTACATCGACAATCAGTTGTCTCAGTACTCCTCGGGGTCCAGTTTCAGGGCTTCGTTAAAACGGTTTATCATGTTATAAAGGGCGGCAATAGCAGTGATTTCGACGATTTGGGATTCAATATAATATTTTTTTAGATCGTCAAAAACCTTGTCGGAAATATTGCCAGGGTTTACAGTCAAAGCTTCAGCATACTTTAGGGCTGCTTTTTCGGATTCAGGAATATTTGCCAAATCAGGATTGTCCATTTCAGAAATTTCTTCTTCCGTCAATCCCATTTTGGCACTAATCTGTCTATGTGCGTGACAGCAGTATCTGGAGCGATTTATATTCGAAACTCTAAGGATGATTCTCTCCTTTAGCTTAGCGTCAAGTTCGTCTGGCTGCTGTACAGCAGCAACAAAAGGTCCAATGGTGGCTAGTATTGAGGGCTTGTGAGCAAATGCTTTATAGATATTTGTTACTTTCCCCCTCTTCTTTATCATCCTTTCATAAGCCTCTTTTACTTTTGGGTCATTAACTTGATCTTCTTCAATATATTTAACTCGTGCCATATATTACCTCCTATAATATTTGTATTTGTTCTTTGTTAAAAGTTAACAAGCATCGTGCTAAAATTCCAACTCCCTAAAATTGCTTTCTTTTATTTTTTGAGACTTTCTAAAGTGTAAACCTTGTTTATGTATTTTTAGTCATTAGAGGCGATTTTCACCATGACTAGCAAAAAATATTGAATTTTCGTCTGTATAAACAAAATCTTCACAGTAAAAGGCCGATTGTTAAAAAAGCTTACACCATGAGGCTCTTTCAATTTCATGATAATTCCTCGAGTAATGACTTTGCCTCTTTTAGGTCAGTCGTTTCAAACCCCTCCGTAAACCATTCATAAATCTCGGCCAACATTTGCCGGGCTTCGTCCTTCTTTCCCTTATTCTTCAAAACACGGCTTAAGCTAGTAGTTGCCCTAAGCTCCAACGATTTCGCACTCTGTTGGCTGGCTATGTCGATGGCCTTACGAAAACTTGTTTCAGCCTCAGCCTGATTATCGGGAGCGAGCGCAAGCATTTGTTCTCCCTTGAGCCGATAAAGTTCCGCCTGATAGAAACGTTCCCCATTTTTGTCTGCTGTATCTATGGCTTCGGCAAGAAGGGTGATTCCCTCTTCTGCCTTTCCTACTTTACGATACGCGTCAGCCAGCAAGGCAAGGAAAAATGTTCGTGCAATTTCCGATCCCCTAGCACGCCGAGCAGCTATGCCACCTCTCAGATCCTCAATTCCATTTCTCTCTTCTCCTCGATCAATTAAGGCCCATCCACGCATGATATTTCCCAATGGCAACCACTGTGGAAACCCCTGCTCAGCAGAGATCTCGATTAGCTTATCCGCCCGCTCGAGGGTCAACTTGCTTTCACGGCGAAACTGATGGAGCCAGGATGAAAAAACATGAGCAATAGCTAAGCTATAAGGATGAGACTGCTGTTGAGCTAGGGTCATAGCTTCATTGCTCTTTGTTAAGGCCTGGTCTGGATAGCCCATTAACCACATCGTCCATGCAGAATACCCACAGCAAGACATTCCGGGATCCTGCACATAGACGAAAGCATGAGACCGGTGCTCTTGGGGACTGTAGAGGGTAAAACCCTGCTTAACATGATCCAGGGCTGTGGAGGGATCTCCAAGCCAGAATAATATTTCTCCAAGCGCTAGGTGGGCCTCCAAGAGAAAAGATGAGTTTTGTAGACTCTGGGCTAACGTGAGAAGCTCCTCAGCGAGTTCGCGTGCTGTTTTTAATTCCGCCTTGACTCTATAGAACTGTGCCAGTCCCCGCAAAACAGGAACGTCCTTTGTGGTCTCTCCTGCTTGGAGACATAACTCCCTTGCCCGCGTGAAGACTCTTCCTACTTCGGGGGCTGCATATCCCTTGGTAACTGTCATAGGCACACTTAGTGTGATTTGAAGAGTTAGCTCTTGCTGAATCTGTTGAGGCGTGTCCGGGAGAGTTTCAAGCAATTCCAGACCCTTGTTTAGGTGACTGATCGCTTCAACATGTGCCGAGCGCTCAATGGCCCTTTGTCCTGCCTTATGCCAAAGTGGTATTGCTTTATCCATAAGACCACCCACCGTGTAGTGATGGGCTAGAAGTTCTGGCTGAGTCTCAAATGTTTCTGGAAACCGGTTCTCCAGGACCTCTGCAATCTTCTGATGGTAAGTATGCCTTTTGCTCCGAAGTAACGATTCATAGGCTGCCTCCTGAATAAGCGCATGTTTGAAGAAGTACCTTGCCTTGGGATGAATACCTCTTTGATAGAGTATTTCAGCTTCCACTAACTTCGACAGCTCTCTCTGGAGAGTTTCCTCATCTACAGGGGAAATCGCTTGGAGCAACTCATAGGTAAACTCCCTTCCAAGAGTGGCTCCCAGTTGAGCCACCTCTTTAACTACATCGAGCCGATCGAGCCTTGCCATTAGTGAATCCTGTAATGTGGTAGGAATTGCCAATGAAGGCAAAGAACCGACAAGCTTATACTGTCCATTGTCTTCCATAAGGAGATCAGATTCCAATACCATCTTTGTTAACTCTTCAACAAAAAGAGGTATTCCATCAGTCTTGGCCACCAGCTGCTCTGCCACCTCATCTGGAAGAGCTTTTCCCCCTGAAATCGTATCAACCATAGACTGTATCTGTTTATTAGATAAGCGACTGAGAGTAATTTGTGTCATGTGTGAACGCATTGCCCATGGTGGAATAAAGTCGGGTCGGAACGTAAGTAAAGTAAACACTCGGACGGTTGGCACCTGCTCTATAAGGAGACCTAGATACTCCAAAGTTGAGGGGTCTACCCAGTGAAGGTCTTCAACTATACGTAGTACAGGATTCTGATCTGCCTCCTTCAACAACCATGATAGCAAGGCCTCAAAGGTTTTCTGCTTAAGCCTTTGAGGTGTAAGGTTAAGGGGTGGGTAATTATCAGGGATTGGCAGTGAAAGCAGAGTTGCAAAGATCGGTACCATTTCCTCGAGTGGAAAACCATATTGTCCCAGAGCCTGTTCGAGCTTGCCCAGCTTTTCTTTTGATGAATCTTCTCTGGCGAACCTAAGCAGACGGTGGAAATGATCGATCACCGGATATAAGGAGCTATTCTGATAATAGGATGAACAACGGTTTTCTATTCTTGTATGTGTCTCTTTGCCTAAGCGTTCAGTCAGAACCTGTAGTAAACGTGATTTGCCTATACCTGCCTCTCCGCTTAAAAATACCACCTGTCCCATTCCCTCTTTGACTTGTTCCCACCTCTCCAGGAGGAGCTGCACTTCTTGTTCTCTTCCTACGAGTGGAGTCAGTCCTTTTGTGATAGCAACATCAAGCCGGCTTTTTACATCGGTCTCTTTAAGCACTAGATAAATATCTAATGGTTGGGAGAATCCTTTGAGTGTATGAGGGCCTAATTCCCGACAGTCAAAAAACCCCTGAATAAGCCTATGTGTCGTGGAGCTAACAACAACTGAATTAGTCTCAGCTTGTTCCTGCAGCCTAGCAGCAACGTTTGGAGTTTCTCCTACAACAGCCGTTTTTTCGCGCACGTCTCCTGCCCCCATTTCACCTACCACCACAAGACCTGTGTGAATCCCCAGGCGTACCTGAAGGTTTTCTTGTATTTGTTTATTCTGTAGGGGCAATTCATGAATTGCCTCTACCATTTCTAACCCCGCCCTGACCGCCCTCTGGGCATCGTCTTCGTGAGCTAAGGGGTATCCAAAGTAGGCCAGCACTCCATCACCAAGATACTTTGCAATATGTCCATCATAGTGTGTTATAACGTCCGAGCAGACCTCTTGATAGTTTTGCATCACATCGCGTAGTTCTTCTGGATCTAGCTGCTCAGAGAGAGTGGCAGAGCCTACTATATCGCAAAACATCACTGTGAGTTGGCGACGTTCGGCTTCGGGCGCTTTACGTTCAGGCACTATCGGTATGACCTGAGCGCCATTTTTTTCATTTTTGTCTAGCTGACTGTCTATGTGGGTGAACTTCGTGGATGGGATATGTTCTATGAGAGGGTTGGCACATTCTCCACAGAACTTGAATCCTGGTGGATTCTCAAAACCGCAGCTCGAACATCGATGCTTAAGTGGTGCACCACACTCGCCACAGAACTTAATGCCAGAAGGATTTTCAAAGCCACAGCTTGCACACCGCATTCCCACTACCCCTAGGACCTTGTATAGGATTATTCTATCATATTTATACTATTAACGCCTATTCCTTTCTTCTCGCGTATTCATCTCTATCATGTAGTTTCACCATAGGAATGGAGTATTGATCCTATTGAATCTTTCATAAAATCTCCAAAGCTAACAATCTTCTAGGGCTTCTTCCTAAAACTGCATGGTCAGTTTTAGCCAATGTTCCCTATATTGGTAAAGAGGTTTAGATTAGGTGAAATAGCCCGCCATCAACGACAAAATTACTCCCTGTTACCCAGTTTTCAGTAGCGAGATAAAGGGCCATCCGAGCAATTTCTTCTGGTTGTCCCATTCTCTTCATAAGATGACGTCCACTTACGAATTCAAGTACCTGTTCTATTTTTTCTTCGCCGTACATTTTGGGGAAGATGGCAGTGTCTATTCCACCTGGACTTATTGTATTCACTCTTATATCGGGAGCAAGTTCTTTAGCCCACAACTGAGTAAGCATAATAACCGCGGCTTTAGAAGCAGAATAAACGCTATAGATTGGCATCCCCCTGAAACCAAAGACTGAGCCGATGTTGATTATATTCCCATGGGTCTTCTTAAGCTCTGGAATTGCAGTTTGAGTAAGGGCAAAGAGTCCTCTAACATTCGTGTTAAATATCAAGTCAAATTCCTGAATTGTTGTTTGTGATGTTGGTTTGTAGATATTGGTCCCTGCGTTGTTTACAAGAATATCCAATTTCCCGAACTCCTCCAGGACTTTATCGAGAGTATCCCTACAAAGCTCTACTTGAGTAATATCGGCCTTTATTGTTAGGATTTCACCCCCGACATTTTCTCTCGCCGTCTTAAGTTTATCTAGTCCTGTAATTGCTACTTTAGCACCTGCGTCAGAAAAAGCATGTGCGATCCCTAACCCAATACCGTCTGAACCACCGGTAATAAGGACAACATTGTTTTCTATTTCCTCAAACCCCATACTTCACCTCCTCATTGAATCTTTGTATTGGCTATTAATTTACGTTCTTCCATGATTGGTTCCGCGACGCATTGGTTTGGTCACCGGTAGAGTTAGATGTGTCAAATATTTCTTTTGGATTATCTAGAAATTCTAAGAAATACTCGTTAATAGCGGGGGTTAGAATTCCAACGATTGGACATTTCATTTCTGGCTCGGTTAATGCCTCACCGCAAAACTTTGTCCATTCAGGATTTTCAAACCCGCGCGCCTCTATACCCATTCCACTTCCACAGTTCTAGGTTTAAAAACAATTCTTTTGTTATTATAGATGAGATTGACAGAATATTGCATTTTGTTCTAAATGTTTTTTCAAGTTTTTTATAATTGTATTGCAGCTAACTTACTTTTCCCCTCCGATCTTTGCCGCAACGGGGAGTTGCTTTAGACGATACATCGATAATATTCCGAATAATGGACCTATGGCCAAGAACGCAAAAGCCCAATCCCATCCTACCCAATCGACAAAGACCGGAACAAGACGGATGGAGGCAAGGGTTAGCAGAAAACCCATCGAAGTCTGCAGAGTCAATGAAGTTCCAATATAAGCGGGATCCTCTAATTCGGTAACACTTGCTGAGAATTGTGCTGAATCTGCGGGGACCGCAAAACCCCAGATGAGGCATATGAAGAGGAGTGCCACAGGCGATCCTCCAAACAGAAGGCCTGCTGTAATACAACATATCCCACTTATGATCATTGATACTATAGTAATGGTGGTGCGTCCGTAACGATCGGCGAGTAATCCTGCAATTACACAGCCAATTCCTCCGATTCCAATTACGAGGAAAGTGCTAAGAGCTGACCAACTGTCAAAATTCACTACCCCACTTGTTTTGTAACTTTCCAGTAAGAATAATGGTATCCAGGCCCACATTGCATATATCTCCCACATGTGTCCTAGATATCCAAAATTGGCCAAACGCACACCCTGATCACGAATAGCCTTTCCAATATAGCGCCAGTCGAATTTGGTGCCTTTAACGAGATATGGCCCATCCTTTACGAATAATAAACAGATCACTCCTGCAATAATGGATGAAGCCGAAGCAATTAGCATTGTATCACGCCAGTTTGGACTGCCTAGCACTTTAAAAAGGTGCGGTGAAGCTGATCCAATAACTAAGGCACCTACCAATATGCCAATTGCCATGCCTCTGCCTCTCTTAAACCACGTGGCCATGATCTTCATGGCTGGTGGATATACACCCGCTAAGCAAACGCCCGTTAAGAAACGTAATATTAACGCTGGTCCTATGCTTTCTACGGAAAATCCTATCACTCCATTGAATATCGCACCGAGGAAAGCACTTATAGAAAATACATAGCGAGCATTATAGATGTCTGATATGTTAAATATTGCACTCATTAAAGTCCCAACAACGAAACCGATCTGTACTGACATCGTAAGCCAAGCTTCTGTGGACTCATCAAGGTGCCATTCAACCAAAAGTGAGGGGATAGCTGCCGTGGCTGAAAACCATAGCGCCATACCCAGCAATTCTGCTAGTGAAAGGAAAAATAAAATACGCCATTTCATCGGGTGGTATTTTACTTTAATTCGGAAATGACTAGCAACTAAAGTTCAGATTTTGTTTTTTTTAATCCTATTATTTCTAATCCTAGAAAATCAGAAAAGATGGGGACTGATCCTTGTGGGCTGTCCCCATTTTTTACTTCTCACTATGCCTTATTATTGAGTCTTCTCATACCGTAGGCTTAATGTTCTGATTCACACGGAAAAAGTTTGTTGGGTCGTATTTGTTCTTGATCTTGACCAAACGTTCGTAATTATCCCCGTATGTCGCTTTTATGCGATCTTCACCCTCTTCCATCATAAAATTCACATACGCACCACCAGCAGAGTAAGGATGTAAGGCATCCCAGTAATCCTTAGCCCAAGATATGATACGCTCGTTGTTATTCGGGTCTGGATCTACTCCAACAATGTTTTGAGCCCATATCGCATCGCGGTAGTTCCAGGGCGTGTCGTTCTTGCCGACACTGTGTGCTGCGCCGTTGATTGGATAAATATGCACGGTCGAGTGCATGGTTGGGGTTTCTGACCCATATTTAATGTGCTCTGCAATGGCTTCGTCACTCAACTCATTCATAAAGTCGGCTTTCCAGTACCACTGCAGGCCAGGTGGATAAAGGACATCAAACATGCTCTGCATCGCTGGGTATGGCATTGGACCTACAAGTTCGAGGGCCGGTTTTCCAATTTGACGAATGGGTTTGAAGGTATCTTCGAACTGCTCATTTGGTCCGGTGTAACACCACACGACTCCACACATCGTCTTGTTGTGAAGATTTTCCGGGAATGGAGGCCCTGGGGGAACAATGAGAAATGCAAAGAAGCCATTTATATCCTCCGGTGCATCGACAATGAATTCACGGTACCACTCCATTACCTCGGTGGCCTGATCCAGTTCCCACAGCATTGGTCCAGCATGGACGGTGGTGACGGGATGGGATTTGAATAGAAACGAAGTAATTACTCCGAAATTGCCACCTCCACCTCGAATAGCCCAAAAGAGATCTTCGTTTTCCTCGGCGCTCACAGTGACGAAACTGCCATCTGCCAGCACCATGTCAGCGGCTAAAAGATTATCAATTGTCAGACCATACTTTCTTGTGAGGTAACCAAGCCCGCCACCTAGTGTGAGTCCGCCGACCCCTGTGGTTGAGATGATACCAGCGGGAGTAGCCAAACCAAAGGCATGGGTAGCATGGTCAACATCTCCCCAAGTGGATCCGGCTCCAACACGGACTACGCGAGCTTCAGGATCGACTCGAGTGTATTTCATGAGCGATAGATCGATGACAAGGCCGTCATCGCATACACCCAGTCCTGCAGCATTATGTCCTCCGCCTCGAATGGAAACGAGCATATCATTCTCGCGGCCAAAATTTACGGCAGTTATGACGTCCGCTACATCTACACAACGTGCAATAAGACCTGGATGTCGGTCAATCATGCCATTATTGACCTTCCTAGCCTCATTGTACCCTTCATCACCTGTACGTATCAGTTCAGCGCGCAAATTAGACTTGAATCCTTCAATTCTTTTTTCTTCTATTTCCTTTCCCTTGGTATTAATGACCTTATTATTTGACATGATTATCTCCTTTTTTTCTTTTAAGTGTTTGTAAGATTTGTAAAAATTATATGCAAGTGATATGCAAAATACTAGAGTAAGATTAGAAGCTTCCAAAAAAGTATTTGTTTTATAGAGCTTTATTGTGTCTTAGCTTTGAGTTTTTAGAAATTATTACTACAGTGTTCGTGTAAACCTCATTTACAAAGGGGGGAACTAAGTTAACGATTATGGGGACAGTATGATAGTATGAAGTTTTAAGAGGTATTTTAGTTTCAAGAGAGCTCTCCGAGCAACGACTTAGCCTCTTTCAAGTCAGCAGTATCAAATCCCTCTGTGAACCAACCATAAATCTCAGAAAGAACTTTTATGGCCTCATCATTCTTGCCGTGCTTATGCAAGAAACGACTTAAACTCATCACTGCTCTTAGCTCCAAAGATTTTGCACTCTGGCGGCGGGCAATTTCGATGGCTTTACGAAAGCTTTCCTCAATTCCTGGCTCAGTATCATTAAGCTTGAGAAGTAACTCCCCCTTTAACCTATAAAGCTCTGCTTCCCACCAACGTTCCGATTTTTCGTCAATAAAGGAAAGGGCTTCGGTTAACAAGCTCAGGCCCTCTTCAGCCCTGTCAGCTTTAAAATATGCTTCGGCCAACAAGGAAAGATAATACGGTAGGGATCTCTGAGCTCCGGTGGATTGCAGATCTGCTAAACCCTGGTGCATTTGTTCTATAGCTTTCTTTGCCTGCCCCCTTTCGGCACTTGCCCAACCATGAATGATAGTACCCCACGCTAAGTAGTAAACAAATCCCTGCTCGGCACATAGCGCAATTGCTTCCTCTGATCTTTCCAGAGCATCGTTGCTATCCCTTCGAAGCTGATGAAACATAGCCGCATAGTCCCTGGCTAAAGCATGGCTTAAAGGATGAGACAGCTCCTGAGCGAGGGCTAGCGCATCCTCGCTAATCTTTAAAGCCCGGTCAGGATAGCCTAATTGCCAAAGAGCGTGTGATAACCAAGATTGGCAAAACACTCCAAGATCCGATCCGAATAGTGAGGTATGAGAGTGGTGCTTTTGGGGGTTATACAGGGCAACGGCTTGATCTAAGTGGTCTCCGGCTAGGGCAAAATTTCCGAGGCAGTATGAAGCCATACCTAAATGATGGTGAGCAGCTAGAAAGATATCTGAATCTTGATTGTGTTCCGCAAGTTTGAGGAGTCTCTTGCCTAGATCATACGCCGAATTATGCTCTGCCCGTACTAGATAAAACGAGCCAAGAACCCAAAGTACGGTATATAGCTGTACGGTTTCTCCTTCCCGCTCGCAGAGCTCTCGAGCCCGAGAATAGGCTTGTTCTACCTCTGGGGAAGCCCATCCTTTAACTGCTGTCAAGGCTGGCCCAAGTGTGATCAATAAGTCCAGCTCTATCCGTGTGCGATCAGTTTTATCTGGCATGGACTTAAGCAACTCCAGACCTTTAGTCAGATGGCTGATGGCCTCCATATTGGCCGATCGTTCCCTGGCTCTCTGTCCTGCAAGTTTCAAATAGGGAATAGCTTGTTCTACTAAACCAGCCTCAGTGTGGTGATGGGCTAAAAGTTCTGGTTGGGTCTCGGCGGTATCAGGAAATTTCTCCTCCAAAATTTTCGTAATTTTCTGATGGTAGAGATGCCTTTTACTCTTTAGCAGCGATTGATATGCCGTATCCTGAATTAGTGCGTGTTTGAAGATGTACCTGGACTGTGGTGGTGTACCTCTCTGGTAGAGAAGTTCGGCTTCTACTAATTTGGCGAGGCCCCTCTGCAAAGTTGTTTCGTCCAGAGACGAAACAGCCTGGAGTAACTCATAGGTGAACTCTCTTCCAAGAGTGGCTCCTAATTGTGCCAACTCTTTGACCGTTTCCAGCCGATCAAGTCTGGCTATGAGTGACTCTTGCAGCGTGGAAGGAATCGCTAACGGGGGTAGGGGGCCTGCAAGTTCATAGGATTCATCCTGCTCTATAAGTAAACCCGACTCTAAAACCATCTTGGTTAACTCTTCAACGAAGAGCGGTACTCCATCGGTTTTGGTCACCAATTGCTGAACTACCTCAGAGGGAAGAGTTTTGCCTCTTGACAACCTTTCAGACATAACCCTTACCTGTTTCTGGGATAAGCGGTTTAGCGTAATCTGGGTGATGTGTGCGCGAATGGTCCATGGAGGGATGAAATCTGGGCGAAAGGTGAGAAGAGTAAGAATGGGGGCCGTTGGCACTTGCTCTACAAGGAGACTAAGATACTCCAGAGTTGATGGGTCTATCCAGTGCAGGTCCTCCACAATACGAATTACTGGTTGGTTCTCAGCCTCCCTGAACAACCATTCTATTAAAGCCTCTAATGTCTTCTGCTTCTGCCTCTGGGGGGTAAGTTTTGGAGATTCATAATGATCAGGTAAAGGGAGAGAAAGCAAAGGGGCAAAAAGTGGTACAACTTCCTGCGGGGAAAAGTCATATCGCTCAAGAGTATTCTCTAGCTTGATTAGTTTTTCCTGGGGGGAATCTTCACTCCTGAATTCAAGAAACCGCTGTAAATGATAGATCACTGGATAAAGGGCACTATTCTGGTAAAAAGGCGAGCAGCGACTCTCTATCCTCGTATGTGACTCTCCTTCCACGTGATCTTTCAACAACTGTGCAAGGCGGGATTTACCAATTCCTGCTTCACCACAGAGCAATACAACCTGGCCTTCCCCTTCCTTGGCCCGATCCCACCGCTCAAGCAATAGACCTACTTCCTGCTCCCTTCCTACGAGCGGTGTCAGCCCTTTGCTGACAGCTACTTCGAATCGGCTCTGGACGCCACTTTCTTGAAGCACTTGGTATGACTCAATGGGCTGTGAGAGTCCTTTGAGGTTTTGAGAGCCCAGAGACTTGCAAGTAAAAAATCCCTCTATTAAGTGAAATGTGGGTGCACTAATCATAACTGTATTAGGCTCGGCTAATTCTTGTAGTCTGGATGCGATGTTCGGGGTATCGCCTACTATGGCCATAGGTTCGCGAGTGTCTCCTGCTCCAATCTCTCCTACCATGACTAGACCCGTATGAATACCAACGCGTACATGTAGGGTTTGGTTTAACTGTGTATTACGTAGATGTAGTTCATTCACTCCCCCTACAATTTCTAACCCTGCTCTCACCGACCGATAAGCATCGTCTTCGTGTGCTTGGGGGTAACCGAAATAAACTAGTATCCCATCTCCAAGATACTTTGCTATATGACCTTCAAAACGGCTTATAACCTCTGCACATACCTCTTGATAAGAGCTCATTACTTTGTGCAATTCTTCGGGATCGAGTTGCTCTGAGATGGCAGTAGATCCAACCAAATCGCAAAACATAACCGTCAGCTGTCGGCGCTCGGATTCTAGCGCTTTTATACGAGATACTTGGGGTGTGAGTTGTTGTTCCTTTTCTTTCTGCTTAACTATGTGGGGAGTTTTGGAAGTTTTATTCTTTATAGACGTTCCACATTCGCTGCAAAACTTGGCCTGAGGTAAATTCTCAGACCCACAATTTGGGCATCGATTCGCAAGTGGAACGCCACATTCGATACAAAACTTGGCTTCATCTGAGTTTTCAGACCCACACCCCGTGCATATCATTCCCACAACATCCTACCCTTTACTTCCCATTTTCAGCATAAAGAAATTTTTTACAGTTATCAATTAACTCAGGACGACCAACCTCGGTTTGGAAGGTACAATGTGATATTGCAAAATCTATGACTGCCTCCGTAAAGACTTGATAATAATCTTATTAACCTGATATGGCAGCCTCGATCGCACTCGGAAAGCGTTTCTCGAAGTCCAGGATACCCACCCATTCAGGCCGAACGGAGATACGGACCGTTTGAGAAAACCACTGTCCGTACTGATCGACAAATGCTCGTCCCTGCTCCTCACCTAAGTACCGCTTTGCCATTAAAGTGTACTCCGGTAACACCCCGTCCATCGTTTCGACCTGGGCCGTTCCCCGGATCATCAACACCTTGTACGGCCATGTGTTGCTATCAATCGTCAACGCGACTTTCGGGTTTTGTGACAGGACCTGCATTTTCGGCGCTTTCAGTGGGCTTCCAACCACGACCTCCTTGCCGTTCCAGTGAAACCAAATGGGTATCACCCGCGGCGTCCCATCACCCCAGATGTACGCCAGCCGTGCTGGATTAGTGGATTTCAGCAACTCTTGCGCAACCGGTTCTTTGAGTAAGTTTAAGTCTCCTTGTTTTGACGGCATTTCCCTACCCCGATATACTTTTCGGATAAAAAATTAGCACAAGACTACTCTTGCTATTAACTCGCTATAACCTAATGCTACCCATAAAAAAAACTATCCCAGCTGTTTCCAAAACTTTAAATATCATTCTAATGCACTGTAATTAAAAACTCAAGGAGAACCCTTTCGAAATGGTCTTATTTTATGAATCATCTTAGGTCTATTCTGGGATTGGCCTGGGATTTTTTAAGGGACGAATTTGAGTTGCTAACGAGTCATAATGTGAAACTTAACCACATCTATAAGTATATCGTATAAGGTAACCACGAGTATTGATTTTTGTTTAAAGAAATCAATAACAATTATTCATATGTCTAAACTCACTAATAAGAAGAGTAGGTTGGTTATTAATGAATGAGATCAATGGAATAGATCTATTTGAATACTACTTAAACATACTGGGGTCAAATTCATCTGATATTGGAGATATGACATCTACAGGAAGTTGTAAACGTTTAGCGTGTTCATAGATAGCTTCTGTGCTCGGTGCTTCATACTCACGGTCTAGAGCACACAAATCCTTACAACGAAGCAACTTTGCCATTATGTTTACTCCTTTTAAGCTATTTCAGAATAGACTATGATATTGTATAAGGTTGGTTAACATCTACTTGGAAAAGCGGTAATGGAAATTCAAAAAGATACTTCATATAAAGCTGCATCAGCTGAAAATGGGTTCGGTTTTAGAAATACTATTTCAATCGCGACACTTTTATAGGGAGAAATATAGGCTCGATGTCCAGTCAGACGATAGATAAAAAAATGGTTGAACATGTTTGGCGGATGTACTTAACGACGGGCAAAATCCCTGACTCTGTTGGGTCTCCCTGGTATGAATCCAAATATCTACGTCCCCTAGTACGAATGTTGCCCAAAGATCCAAGATGTCGAGTTTGCTATTATCCTTTTAAAGGTATTGGTGGAACCTTAGTCCGTCACATTATTGGTTTGGTGCCGTCCAAACTCAACCCTCAACTTTGTAACATCTGTGAGCAATTTGCTAATCGATTTGAAGGTGGTGCAGAAATTGAGCTATCGGTTCTATTTGCAGATGTCCGCGGCTCTAGCCAGCTGGCCGAGAAGAGTAGCCCGTTGGAATTTAGCCAATTGATCAAACGATTTTACAGTGCGGCTACTGAGGTTCTATTTAGCTCAAATGCATTAGTAGGGCAACTCATGGGTGATGCTGTGACCGGTTTGTTCGTGCCTGGTTTTGCTGGAACGCAGCATGCGGCTGTAGCTCTGGGTGCTGCCAAGTCAATATTAGAGGTCACAGGCCATGGGAAGCCTGCAGGTCCCTGGATTTCAGTAGGTGTTGGCGTACATACAGGAATTGCTTTTGTCGGCGCAGTTAGCTCTCAAGGAGGTGAAGCCGACATAACAGCATTGGGACATACGATCAACACATGTTCACGGCTATCCTCTATGGCTGGTCCTGGGGAGATTTGGATAAGTCGTTTTGCCTGCGATGCTGCTGAAGTTGATAGTGGGAATTTAGAAAATCGAACCTTGCAATTAAAGGGACAGAGTGAACAAACGGCCGTATGTATAATTCAGTACTCTTCCCAATAATCAGTCAACTAACTTCGAGCGAATGAAACTCCCTGCAGCAAGCTGCAGGGTATCAAAATATAAACTGAGAGTCTCAGCTGACACTTTGTGTCAGATTTCTTCACGGAGTTTATACTGAACGGAGTGAATGTATTCGCAATTGTAGATGTCACGTAATTTGAGGACAGAATCCAAAAAAATAATAGATTTTCTCGAACTTTAGTCATCCGTCATGCTCGAATGTTTTAATCGGGGATCCATCGTTTAATATTTTATTTTCTTTGTCTTGATACAAAGAAGTTAAAAAGAAAAATTAAGATCAATAAAGCAAGAACTATTTGAGATTCATTCCTCGAAATATCTGACTTTTCCAGCAGTGAGAAAAGGAACTCCAGTTATACGATGATACCTTACCGTTCGCTGCAAGGTTCTTCATTTATTAGCAATTAGCCCTAATCTTTACCAAAGATTTTTCTAGCAATTATCATTCTGTGAATTTCATTCGTTCCTTCGTATATTTCTCCGACCTTTGAATCTCTATAGATTTCTTCAACTTTATAAGTGGATTTATCGTGTGCAAGTTCAACCATGAGCCCAAAACCGCCAAATATTTGAACGGCGTCTCTTGCCATATCGACTGCAATCTTCGATCCGTAATATTTTGCTCCAGAGGATTCGAAATCAGGGAACTCGATTCCCTGGTCGATTCGTAAGGCAGATTTAGAATAAAGATTCCTGGCATTTTCAATTTCAATTGCCCTTTCAGCTAGAAGGAACTGCCAGTGTTGGAATTGATTGAGCTTCTTGCCAAATGCTTCTCTTTCTTTCATAAATTCAACACATTCATCGAAAGCGGATTGAGCCATCCCTACTCCACTTGCACCAATACCGGTACGACCATACATCAGCGCACCTAGTGCAATTTTGAGACCGTTGCCTTCATCTCCGACAAGATTTTCTTCGGGAACCTCAACATCCTCAAAATAAATGTCTGACGTGAGCTCTCCTCTGTTCCCGAGTTTTTTATCGGGTTCACTGACCTTACAACCATCTGTGGGTAGATCAACTACCAGCATACAAGACTTTCCATCAACGTTAACCAAGGTGGCTACGAAATCAGCTACACAAACATTACTTATATATCTCTTTTGACCGTTTATGATATATCTTCCATCTTTCTTTTTACCTTTAGTAATTAAGGATTCGTTTCGAACATCCGATCCGGACTGGGGTTCGGTCATTGCAAAAGAACCAATCATCTTACCTTCCATCAGTGGCACCAAGTACTTTTGTTTTATATAGTCAGAACCTTGACTAAGGGTTTTTCCTGTTAATAGAAAATGAGCGTTTATTAACCCTGTCATGCTATTACTGATGTAAGCCAACTCTTCAGATATTACTGCTGAGGCACATGCTGGATACTTTAGACCAAGACCACCGTCTTCTTTAGAGAATGGGGCTTTGAAAAACCCCTCTTCAGCCATTTTCTTAAAAGTTTCAAATGGGAAATTTTCGGTTTTTTCCTCCTTCTGCCCTAAATCATATGCAATTGGAAACACCTTTTTTTCAGCAAATTTCCTTATCTTTTTTCGGATATTGAGTGTTTCTTTAGGTAATATTAAATCTTGATAAAGTTTTTCCTGCATGCGTGGTGGTAGAGTTCTCATTTAGGACCTCCTCCAATATTTGTTTGAGTCCCAGGGTAGGGTTAAGTAAATATACTAGATGATGTATTGAATATATACAACAGAAAGGTGTCTCAGGTTTTTATGCCCAATATGAAACTGCATACTCTCCGTAGCAAGGTTAATTGAGTCGTAAAACGGTGCTGAGAACAGGTTAGATTTAAGGCTATGGTAGATGCCAAAAGTGGCATTAACTGCGTGGCATTTAACATAATTTAAACCATTAAAGAAAGTACGAACGTATAAGTACTGAACCTATTCTTGGTTTGAGGTAGAATGTTAGTTTTACTGCGGGCCCCTTGGTAGCACTTAATTTAGGTTTATTTCAATTCTAAAAATTTCTTTAGGGTTAAACTAGCATCTTTAATGATTCTCCTGAGTGTTCCTCTTTTTAATTCTGCATGTAATGGTACAGTTAATTTAATAATCTTGCCTTCAGAATATTTTTCTAACCTAACGTGGGAGCCTTTTTGTCTGGTAGCTATAAAACCGAGTTTTTTCAACCTTTTAATGACTTCAATCCCAGAAAGAACTGGAAGCTTCATACCGTAACGACAACTTTTTCCCCCTCAAAATCTGTAAACTCATTTACATCCGCTTCCAAATACAGCTCAATCGCTTCTTTTATATTCTTTATAGCTTCCTTTTTAGTATCCCCTTGAGAAACACATCCTTTCAAAGACGGTACATAAGCAGTAAATCCACCTTCTTCCTGTGGCTCTAATATAATTGTGAGTTTCATTTTGAGTGTTACTTAGTTTAACTAATATTAAAATTTATTAAAATCCAGATTTGTTTTCAATAAGAAGAAGGGGTCAAATCTTTTGTTTATAAGTTTTATTCATAATCTCTTCGACCTTCTTTCTAAACCTTTTATCCTTCTCCATTTTTACCCTCACCCAATTACAAGCCCACCCCACTACTCCATAACTACCTACTCCAAATATCCCTGCTACCTCATTTAGCGTCATATCACATAACCGCTTCACTAAATACATGCCTACCTTCCTTGCTTCACTACCCCTTCCCCTTCTCCACCTAAGCACCTCATCAACTCGCGTCCCATATGCCGCAGCCACATTACTAACTACCTCCTTCACCGACGGCCTCAACCATACTCGCTCATGCCGAGGATGCTCCCCTCCTATCTTGCCTATCTTCTCTCTTACTCGTTCCCTAAAATCCTCTCCTCCTAATATTGGACTCTGACGACCACGAGTATAAAACTCTCTTAACTTATCCTCATTCCCCGATAAAACAAACTCCTGAAATTTTCCTACACTACTAAATCCCTCCAATAACTCATTTACATTAAGCCACTGCGGTGCCTTTTTTGGTTTCAAATAGTTCGTATGGCTGCTCCACTTGTATTCTTCAGGTTCTTTAACCATCCCAGCCTCAATTGGATTCAAATGTATGTATCGCACTACAGCCGTCAAATATCTATCGCCGTCTATCACTATTGCTTTATATCGACCCCGAAATATAGGATCGTCTCGTCCATGCATTCTGTTAAACCTCTGGGTTTATAGTCCATCCACATGACGCATAACACGGGAAAGATTTCCCTCTGGGGTCCTCAGGCAGATATGATAGTGGCTACTCATCAAACAGTATGCAAAGACTTCAATACCCCAAAGTTCATGGGTCTCAGCAACAGTCTTTAGAAATTCTCCATAGTCTCCTGTCTCTATAAATGTCTTCTGACGTGCAATCCCGCGATTCATCACATGATATATTGCACCTGGAAATTGAATCCGGAGAGGGCGAGACATTTTAGATAATTATAGGGGAATTAATTAGACTTGTAAACAAAAGATTTGACCCCTTCTATAAAACATATCTTCTCTCTTTGCTCTATTTTCTTATTATAGACCCGGATTATGACCCGATTATGCTGACCCCGATTATGAATAAAGAAAGAATGGGGCTCGTTTCAATATCAAGACTAAAGAAGAGACAAAAAGAAAAGGAGGACCAGCCTAGCTCATTTACTTGAAACTTTAAGGCAATATGCATTCCCTTGTCTTTCGTTAGTCACCCAGCTTTCTTGAGGGGCGGGATCCTCTCGCGCTGTGTCATGGAATGCCACAAATCGCAGTCTCTCTGTAAGTTTAACCAGAATTCGGGTCCGGTCTGTAGTGCATCACCAAGTGCAAGCGCAGATTCTGCACTGACACCACGTCGTCCGTTAATAATCTCGTTTAAACGCGCGTAGGTCCAGCCCAGATGCTCGGCGAACTCCTTTTGTGTCACCTCAAGCGGCAGCAGAAATTCCTTGAGGAGCATCTCCCCCGGGTGTGTTGGTGGACGTTTCTTTGGTAGCATTGCTTATTACCTATGATAATCAAGTATCTCTACATCCAAGGCGTCATTATTTTTCCAGCGGAAGATTATACGCCATTGATCATTGACTCGGAGACTCCAGAATCCGGTAAGATTTCCCCGTAATTTTTCTAGCCGATTGCTTGGCGGAACACGCAAAAGATCCAACCTCGGAGCCGCGTTGATCTGGTCTAACAGCCGCCTCGCCCTGTCGTGTAGCTCGCGCGGAACCTTGCGAGCCTGGCTACTGTTGACCCCATCATAGATATCCTGGGTCAGCCGGCCAACAATGTTCCGTATAATTTGAAAGTATATCGTCTATCGATATATGAGTCAAGCGACAGAAAACTCTGATGGAGGTTATGTGATAACAAGCATCATCGAAAGAGAATCCCAGGGGTCTTGCCACAGTAACCGTTTAAGTCAATTACTATCATATGTCTATTGTTGAGACGCGACCCTCTTATTTCCTTTTGTTATACCTCTTATTTTTATTTGCTTACTCATGCCCTACCTCATTGCATCTATATCCCTTACATCCGGAACTAACTCTCCCATCCTTACCGGCACCCCTGAACCTACAGATCATCGAGCCGTTCGCAACGTCGCAAGTGCACGAGACCTCCGGGTCCTCGATGAGCTGTGGGTCTAAAGCGTAGGCATTCGAGTTCTGGAAGAGCGTAGTTCACGGGCGGCCTACCCTCGATCGCCTCGGGGAAAGGTCCTGTGACCTCCAGCTCATCGAGCAGCGCGAAGCGAATCCCGTGAGCGAGCGCTTTTTCCATGTCATCGAACGTTCGTTGACGGAAGGACTCGATCGGGGAAGAAGCGTCGAAGCCGACAATCAGCTTGGATGGATCGATACCGACATCCACCAGGTCAAGAGCGCCGGACACGCAGAAGTTAAAGGCCTCGCCTGCAACGATGATGGTGTCGAGTTTGGCCATCTCGTCCACTAGAAGCCGAGCTACTTGCGTGTTCGGATCTTCGTTTGGGCACTCGGAGTGAACTCCCGAAAACGATTCAGTGAAGCTGTTCAGAGCTTTGAAGATCCAGAACGGATTTGGGTCCAGCACCGTGCGGCTCGACCAGTAGCTGACCCAATGCTTCACCGCACCCTCGATCGTGGGGTTCGCTGGGTGAGACGCGGATCCCACGATGCCGTGCTCAGGCCAGATGAAGATCACGTCGTGGCCGAGGAGACAATTTGCGTAGTCGATTGCTCGTTGCTGGTGGTGTGGATTCGCAGCTCTCCAGATCCCGTCCAAAACATCCTGCGGCTCAATCACTGAAAACAGCGCGGGATGCTCGTCGAGCCGATTCACCCAGAACGATGGATCTCCTACGTAGTACTTTCCGTGGGAATCGAAGCTGATGAAGAGCTTGCGAATGCTCCTAGTGTTGTTGCGAACGAAGCGATCGATCACATCCATGTCGGTTTCCGCACCGAGCACATAGAGCGGCTCGCCCGGAACGGTGAAGGCGACTTGCGGATCGACGAGATAGACTCCGAGCTTGATGTTCGCCGGGATCGTCTCGACGAACCTGAGTCGGAACTTCTTGATGAGCTCTTGACGCAGCTCGTCGCGCTGAGAAAAGTCGCCCAGCATCTCGGCACCAAGCGGATTTACGCCGTGGCTGACGTCGCCGCGGTCGACGGGGCCGTGCGCGTATGCCGATAGCGACGTCAGCAACACCGCGACTCCGAAGGCCACGGGAAGAATCACGCTGGAAAGGTGACTGGGACAAATCGCTCCTAAGAGTCGGCGAGACACGAGAATCAATATCATTATTTTACTCTTTGGACTATTCATAATTCCCTCCTGATCATAAAAACTTTGGTCGCCGGGATTCGATTAGCCAACGTAGTCGTCTACAAGGCTGCGAACCGACTTCTACACCACAGCCAATCGGGTGTCCGACGGCACCTCAACGGATGTATCACAAACTAGCTGTCCGTCTACAAGCTCGAGCCGGTAATGCTGCAGGCTCAACGGTGCAGGGCCCGACAGGATATCTCCTGTCCTTGAAAATATCGAGGCGGTGCAGGAACAGAGAATCGGTCCTTCAGCCGTCACCTCGTTCACATCATCTCCGATCCCACAGCCCAGGTGGGTGCAGATGGCGCTCATCGCGTAGAATCCGGCCGTATCGAGTCCGACGAGAAGTGGTGCATCTGGGAAATAGAGGAGGTCGCCTTCCATATAATCGTTAGGGCTTCCGACGTCGAAACAACCGATCTGCGGTTGCAGCGACTGTGACTCGTCCTCTCCGCACCCTAGTACGCCGATGACGACAACTGTTGCACCACCGACACCAACGACCCGAATAAACTGCCTACGCGAGATGTTCCGACATACCATATCCGGAGCATTCTCCTTCTCTACATATGATATCTTAGCCATATCTTAATACCTCCCAATCAGTTTTTCTGAACGACTGTTCGAGAAACTGCAGCCGTGCAGCAAGATCATGATCACTGCAGGAAACATCAAATAATCTAATCATTTTGACATGCCTCCTATATCCCCGATTACAGTCCTCGAGGACAAGTTTTTTTTAAGAATAAAAAATGAACTCCTACAATCTACAATGTCGATCCTGTGAACCAATACTGTTAATTAAATGTTAGGCACAATATTATTAATAATCCCCACCTCCTTATACTTACAAGAAAACGAAAGGACTTCAGTCTATAATATATGACTAAGAGACTTGACCCCATTTCCTTTTACCCCTTCTTGATTCAAAGACGACATAATCCGCCTTAATTCTTAAGCCATTTATACCCCTATAAGATATTTATACCACAAGTAACAATGTAAAGTATATAGGATAAACGCTCTTTTTCTTGTAGGACTTTTGCTCATACTCTTGTAGGATTTATCCTACACATATGTAGGATTTTTCCTACAAACGGCTAAGGGGTCATGCCTTGTATTAATATTTCATATAGTGAGGAGCGTGCTTAATTATAAATCATGGTGTGTCGGAACATCTCGCGTAGGCAGTTTATTCGGGTCGTTGGCGTCGGTGGAGCAACGGTTGTTGTTGCCGGCGTAGTTGGGTGTGTTATTGATGGGGTTTTATCTTTATATCTAAAAGGGCTTATAATTAATATGATGGCTAGACCTTTGAGATTAGAATATCCCGGGGCATTATATCATATTGCTTCACGTGGAAATGCCCGTCAGGATATTTATTTAGACGATGGTGACAGAAATTACTGACCCCATATATCCTCCGGACATTAACACGATTTTCTTGACTTAGTCCATGACTTAGTCTATATTTAAAAATATGATAAAAACAGTAAACGTTCATGAAGCGAAAACACACCTATCGAAGATCTTGTCAAGGGTTTTAAATGGAGAGGAAATAGTTATTTCAAAAGCTGGCAAGCCTGTGGCTAGACTTGTACCAATAATTGAAAAGAAGAAAAATCGTAAGCCTGGGACTGCAATTAATAAGATACAAATCAAAAAGGATTTCGAAGCTCCTCTACCAAAGTATCTGATTAAGCAATTTGAGAAATGAAGGCTCTTATCGATACACACGTATTTTTGTGGTGGATCACTGATGATCGAAGGATTTCTTTAACTGCAATGGAAATTATCGGGGATGGAAATAATGATTTGTATTTTAGTTCTGCTAGTTGTTGGGAGATAGCTATAAAATCAAAACTTGGCAGGATTGTTCTTCCACATAAACCTGTCTCATTCATTGCTTCACAACTTAGTACAAATAGCATTCAACCATTGCCGATTCATGTAGCACATGCTCTAAACGTCATTAATCTACCAGATATTCACAAAGATCCTTTTGACAGAATGCTGATTTCTCAGGCCCAGATGGAAAAGCTGCCTATCATGACGAGTGATGTGGTAATAGACAAATATGACGTTGAGGTCATATGGTAGTCAAAATTTTGGGGTCAGTTTGCACGAAATTTTGGGGTCAGGCATGAATATTGACTTAATCTCCTAGCAAACGAGCCAATTCCTCTTCCTCCTCTTGATCACGCTTCTCAGCATATCGTGTGTACATTCGGCTTATCATTGATGGATCACAATGCAACTGCCTGGCCAATTCCTTTGTCTTCACACCACTCCACTCACGACCCAAATACACTAGCATTGCTCTCGCTAATAACCACGACCGCTCCCGACCTCCTCGCATTAATACACTTGGCTGAACACCATGTACCTTGGCTACTGCATCGAGTAGCTCAGAAAATCCCACATGCCTACCCCTTTTTTCAATCTCCCTTTTTCTCTCAGTCTTTCTATCCACTGCTTCAAGAAAATGATCGTCTCCCAATAACCGCTGGTCAACAGTGTCATAATACTTAGCCTCATGCCCAATCCCCATACCCTCTCCAATGAATCGAAGGTATGACCGTTTTGCTTGGCCTTTGGTTTTTCCGAACTGTCCTAGCACCATAGACGTCTCTATACCCACAGGATCTTCTTCCCCTAAATATGCCCTATCACTGCTCCATTTATACTCCTGCGGACCTACACTTCTGTTGATGCGGGCTGGATTGAGATGTATATAACCTACAAGCCCTAACAGATAAGCATCCCGATCACAAAGAATTGCTTTGTATCTTCCTTGAAATAGATGACCCACCTTTGAGTACTTTTGGTTGTAATACCTGGTGTAGGTAAACAGGAGTCCCTGCATGAATTTGGATAGGTGAGATAATCCGAGCTCTCGTGGAATATGGCTTGTCGTTGATTACCACGAGAAATGACATGATAGAAGGCACCAGGAAACTCGATTCTAGGTTTTCTGGCCATAACATAATTCTAGAGCTTGATTGTCTTAAGTCAATATTCATGCCTGACCCCGATTACTAACTGACCCCGATTACTAACTTATTAACATAAGGTTCAAATGGAACTGATTTGACAGTTTCAATCTCTACTTAGCCCTAGGGTTTTTGCTACCTTCCGGTTGATCCTGGGGCTTTTTTCTAGAGTTATCTTGGCTCTAGCAAAATTCCATCAGGGTTTTTGTATTTTAAGCTGACGTTGTTAGAGATGCAATTAGGGGACTTGCGTATAATTACAATGGATGCAGCCCCCTCTATTAATGAGGTCACAAAAATTTTTAGAAAAGCAGGGAAAAAGACAAAAAAAACGCTTTAAAACACCATGACATGACTACAGAATTGTCAATAACAAAAATTTCATCCAC
>JALLOG010000329.1 GCA_027717645.1 Desulfobacterota bacterium AH_259_B03_O07 | reverse complement strand
CTGCTTGACTCAGGGCCAAAAAATTCAACTGGTTTTTCTGGATGAACAGTTTCAGGCGTATCGACGCCGATAAAGCGCACTTTATCATACCTCCAGCCTCGTCCTACGCCTATCGTGTCGCCATCTGTAATATGCGTCACAAGTACCCATTGTCCATTTGGACTACCTCCAGTTAAAGTCCAAATCGCGTATGAAGCGGGAATCGCAAGGATAACAATGACGGCGATTACTCTTTTTCTCATGGGAAAATTAGTAAATTAAAGGGGACGCAACCCTTTAAGGGTATTTATGGTGCTAAACTTTATGTATATGCCCAGGGTTGCAAGAACCGTATTTGCTTACTTACGACCCACGTCACTCAGCATGAAAATGGGCGAGAGATTGTCTTTTTTAAAGACGAAGATCGTATTTCCTATGTCAACTGGACTTAAAGACTAACGTAAAATGAAGGGTAGCCTATCCCTCTATTTTCAAGCTAATACTAGATCTGAACGTACTCCACAGTTGAAATAGGTTCAGGAATTGAAGAGCCTTCTTCCCTCATAGATTCTAGGTGTAATTCGATAGCTTCCTTGATTAACTGGAGTGCCTCCCCTTTCGTTTCACCAACCGCCACACAACCGGGCAAATCAGGTACATATGCTCCGTAACTATTATCCCCCCTCTCTATGATTACAATGTACTTCATTGTTCCTCCTAGCTATTTCCTAAACCCCGCCTGCTTCAGAATACTATTAAGTGTACCTGGCGGCACGTCCAAATTTGATTTACCGGCCACGGTTACAGTCCCCGGCTTTTTTGGATGCTTAAACTGTCTATGACTACCTGTCGTTCTCACTAAATTCCATCCGTCCTGCTCAAGCATTTTGATAACCTCATTAACTTTCACTCGCTATAATCCTAGCACTCCACTCGTTTGCGTCAACAATAGAGAAAAGAAAAAGGGGGGGCAAGCCTTCAATTGATAATACTTTTATTAAAGGGGACGCACAGTTTTATTCTATTTTCGCTTTTCTACTCCCGTACTTTTTGAATTAGAGAAGTGGGGGTTGTGTCTCAAGGGGCTGTTGCCCAAATAACTTTTTCTAATAAAATGTTAATAATTACCTAAAAATTAGCCTTAAAATACAAGATTTCAATTCATTTTATAGCTCAACTTTCGGCATTTATTGTAGATTCTGATTTGGGCAACAGCCCCTCAACATTTAACATTTATACGAATATTCCCCTCTCCATCTCCTGAATCATCCTTCTGATTTTTTTATTCTCCTTAAATTAAAGGGGACGCAACCCTTTATTTAAAGGATGAGATCGCCACAGGGCGTTGTCCTTCGCGATGACATGA
>JALLOG010000328.1 GCA_027717645.1 Desulfobacterota bacterium AH_259_B03_O07 | reverse complement strand
AATATCAATATTGGAGGCGACTATGGTAAAAATGTTTCTTTCGGTATGTACTGCAAGTCTAATAGCTTTCTCATTTATCTTATTAAGTAAATCATCATATTCTGATGAAAAGGAGAATCCTAAAGTGAATAAAACTGAGTCTGGTTTGGAATATATAATTATAGAGGAAGGTACTGGTCCAAAGCCTGAAAAGGGTCAGAAGGTCAAAGTGCATTATACAGGGAAATTGAAAGATGGGGCCGAATTTGACAGCTCGTTAAAACGAGGTGAGCCAATCGCATTTATCCTGGGCAACGGTCAAGTAATTAAAGGTTGGGATGAAGGAATCGCGGACATGAAGGTTGGTGGAAAACGTCAATTGATAATTCCACCAGATCTAGGCTACGGAGAACGAGGATTCCCTCCCGATATTCCACCTAACTCGACACTAATTTTTGATGTTGAACTGGTTGGAATAGAATAGGCTTTCATAATAAAGAATTTATAAAACTCTCTCTAATAAATATAAATTTCTTTATTAGGAACAATAAAATATGAATTATTTAGCACACCTTTACCTTTCTGAGGATTCAGAAGAATCCATAATTGGAAGTGTTATAGCGGACTTTGTTAAGGGACTTCTAGTAGATCAATACAACCCCACAATCTTAAAGGCCATCGAAATTCACCGGAAGATAGATTCGTTTACTGATACTCATGAGATTGTTTTGGAAAGTAGAAAACTATTCACTTCAAAGAGACGACGATTTGCTGGGATAATCATTGATCTTTCTTTCGATCACTTTTTGGTAAAGAACTGGTCATCATATTCAAACTTAGAGTTGGATGAATTCATAAATAAATCATACGCAATCCTAAAAAAGTACAGAAAACTCGTCCCTGGATATCTCAAGTTTGCAGTTCCGAAAATGATAGAACAAGACTGGCTCGGTTCTTATAGAAATTTGGAAGCAATTGGAATTACGTTAGATAAAATATCTAGGAGGATTGAGAAAAAGTTTGGAAGGGAGAACAATTTGAGCGGTGCAATCGAAGAGGTGAAATCAAACTACAACGAACTTGAAGGTAACTTCAAAGTTTTCTTTCCGGAATTAACTTCGTATGTGGAAAGTCTAATGAGCGAGCGAGAAGTATTTTTTAATTATTGCTAGCGAATTCCCGATAGCTTCGTACAGAATTACGTCCGTCACACCATAGCTTTAGATGTTATATATTTCGTCGACAAAATTTTTTGCAATTTCATTAATAGTTTTATTTTCATTAAACCTTTTCGAAATGAGAAGGATTTCGTTGGCCTTCCAAAAATTGCGTTAAGAAAATCAGAAACGAAGACGTTAAAAAAAATT
>JALLOG010000327.1 GCA_027717645.1 Desulfobacterota bacterium AH_259_B03_O07 | reverse complement strand
CAGTTTCATATCCCTTCTCTTTTTCAAGCAACGCGAGTATAGCAAAAGCGTCAATTACTACTTTGTCCATCGACGTTTTTCTCTTTCCTTCTCATTCTTCTTTTCTCTGATATATTCCTCGGTCAATTTTTCTCCCTCAAATGCTCCTATCCAGTCCCTCCAATCACTTCTCTTTTTCCTCAATGGTTTTATCAATATAGTTGTGTTATCGTCTGTAGTATCAACATCTAATAACGTCCCTTTTTCGAGCCTGAGCCTTTCCCTAATCTTTTTTGGGATTACTATTTGACCTCTTTCTCCAACTACTGATTTCATATTCCTACCTCTAAAGTATGAATTTATATGCGTTAACTAAAAATGTCAATTAATTTAATAAAATATCTATTGGGTCGCACCTTCCCGATCGAAAAATAAACACAAAAATTAAAGGGGACACACCCCCTTATTTAAGGGATGAGATCGCCGCAGGGCTTTGCCCTTCGCGATGACAAGATGGTGGATTGTAGCGATTAGCTCTGGGTCACACATGGGAATAGTCCAATGACGTATTACGATAATCTTATCACTTGATTCAAGTCTATTTTAACTCTTAAAGAGTGATTCACCTGGTGAAGGATAACGATAAATCTTTCTAGAAAAGATTGCAGAGAGCCGAAGGTAGATTCTCAATCAATTGAGTTTTTATAGTAAATCTATGAACTCAGCGATACTTAACCCTACCTGCTTGATAATACTCCGAAGCGTGCCTTTCTTTAAATCTTTATTGTGGTAGGGAAGAACGACTCTTTTTGATTGTAACGAAGGGTGTTTAGGCACTACATGGCTGCCTGTTTGATGATGAATATAAACCCTGCCCTATTGAGAGCTCTAAGCACTTCCTTCGGCTTTACTGATGGAAGAGTAGGAGACATTAAGAGGATGCTTCTATCGCTACCTGGATCTTTTCCTGTACCGTGCTTTCCTCTTCTGGAATTGGCTCGCCGTCCTTTATGAGACTTTCTAAATAGGCTCGGATGGCATCGCGAGCCATATCTCTAGCATCTTCGAGCGTGTCACCTTCCGTTACAAGGCCGGGAAGAGCAGGGACAGTCACAATATAGCCTCCTTCGGTAGAAGGTTCGAAAAATACTGTGTAATTATATTCTTTTATTGACAAGTTAATTCCCTGGATAAAATTTTTCTTAACTGATATGTAAATTATATCCCAATTTTCACTTTAATGTAGTGCTAATCTTATCAAGTAGACAAAATTTGTGCCAGATTAAGATCAAAGGGACGCACCCCTTTTATTCTATTTTTGCTCTCCTTCCTCGGCGTTTCTAGTATCCTCTTTGATGTTTTCCTCTT
>JALLOG010000326.1 GCA_027717645.1 Desulfobacterota bacterium AH_259_B03_O07 | reverse complement strand
ATCCCTCAAAGTTTCTCCTTGCGCTCTTTAGAATCTTTTGGTTTACATGGGCAATGCCCTTAGCTGTCTCAACTTGAAAGCCTTTTAAAAATCTGCTGATTGTGCTCTGGGTAGGATAATCATCTAGCCCAGCTATCTTTTGGAACACCTTATCAAGCCTAAGCATCAGTGTGTCACTCTGTCTCTTGAGGTCAAGGGCTATAGCGTAAAGTAAAGATAAAAGCATCCCTCCTACTTGAAACTTTCTTTCTCTCTTTTCAATCTGTACAGCATTTTCAGGCTCTTCTTTAACCTTTAGATGTCTTAGGAATTTCCTTAAAAGTTGGATACCATCGAATTTGGTTAGGTTCTTCCCTGTAAAATCAACTCTAATATCTCTTTCAGATGTAACTTTCTGTGTTGAGGAATATCCAAATGTATCTTTCACCTTTTAGGTGACCTCCCGGTATCATGCGTTTACACTGTCTTATACACTTAAGTATCTATAAATTCAAGGAATAAGCGAAGATACTCCAATCATTGCTCTCTACTTAACGCATAATTTGGGTTTAAATGTTTTGTTTTAAAAAGCAATTCATTCGTGCAAATCTGTGTCAATTCGTGGCGACCTTCTTAGGGGTTTTCTTTTAATAGCTCTTGGATTTTATTATCTATTGCTAAATAGGCACTGTTTGCTTTCAAGTTTTCATCGCTTTTGAAAAACTCGCCTCCGTCATGAATTGATCTTATGATGCCTTCTTCATCCATCAAGAAACTAACGGAAGTATAAGAACGCTTTTTCCCATTAAGCCAGTAAGAATTAAGCACATTCCAATCATTATCTTGCGCAATGGGGAATTCGAAGCCAAATATCTTGGCCTGTTTTATAACCACATCAGCATTCTTGGTCTTATCTGACTTTGGATGATGAATTCCTATTACAATGAACCCATCTTGCTTATATTTATCATAGAGTTCGACAAGGGAGGGAGCTGAACGCGTGCAGAATGGACAGTCAACTAACCAGAACCGAATCAGTACGACTTTTCCAATAAGGTCTTTCATGTCAATGGGATCAGAATTTAGCCACTTTAGTCCTTTAAGTGAAGGGGCCTTGGTTCCAAATAGCTCTAAGCCTTCTTTCGGAGTCCAAGCGGTATTTTCATTGAGTTCTTTGCTCAAGCTTATTTGGGTTTGCTGAAAGGCAAAGAAAAATATTATCTGAAGCGAAAGAATTTTTAGTTTACGCATTCTTTAACCAATTTTAAATAATAGGGCTATGCACTTGACTGAAGTTACCACAACATATAGTATAGGCAGGTATGGAATCTTACCCACGAAATCTCATGGAATTTGAACGGCAATTTGCCACGGAAAA
>JALLOG010000325.1 GCA_027717645.1 Desulfobacterota bacterium AH_259_B03_O07 | reverse complement strand
GATTTTTCAACAGGAAGGGTGCTGCGCTATAGGGGAGACTCAGAAGATCCATTGAAATGGGAAGAGGTAGGCAATCTTGACACCAGTGGGGCTAATCTCGCATTACATGACGGGAGGATATTCGTTGCCACATGGACTGGTATATCAGGAGGGTTTGGTCTAGAGCAGTCTCCCTTAGAGGGATTCGATTTTTCTACGATCCCACCATTTCCTGGCATTTTTATGAGTCCACCCATTCCACCTGGTGGACTAAACTCTTCCAATGCAGATCAGTGGGTGAAGGTATGGAATGTGCTCGATTATGAGCCTGATCTGGTCATAGCCTTTAGCTATCTTGTAGGAGACCTTACATCATTCATGGGACATCTCTACTGGGGTACCATGCATTTTCCGAGTAGTAGTTTTATTATACATGAATTAGTATCTCAACCTGATTTACTAGAGGCCGGATGCAGGGAAGACCCTGAATGTTCGGATAGGCAGGATGAGGCCGAGCGAAATTCTGAGAGATCAACATCTGTTTTCCGGGGGAAAAACTTTGATACAACACCAGAGATTGAACTCCTCTATGGTGAGTCCTCCTTTCCGGTATTTAGCCCTATGCTTGGTTGGACAACCCGGCAGAACACCAATTCCTTAGAACCGCTATGTGGCCCATCTGGCTTTTTTGAGGGTGCCAGAGATATGCCCTTGATAAATTTCTATACATGGACTTTGGAAACCTATCTTAACGAGGCCTATCTAGGTACGGCTGACTCTGGAGGTCGTCCTCCAATGCCTCCGTTCCTTTCGGGTGGAGATCTTTATCGCTTTAGTGATTTAGGGTGCGCAGAGCCGATTACACTAGATGTATTTGGAGGTTCAGGAGGATTTCGTACAATGGTCCCAGATGAAGATGGTAAAGACAACGACGATGGTCTATATTTAGGAATAGCTGGCCGAAGTAACCTCTTACCGGATGGAGGGTGGAAATTACTAAGATTTAAATAATCGAGTATAATGCATTTAATCAAATAAATGGAGTAAGTGGAAGTGGAAGATGGATCATTAGAAATAATATTCTGATGGTTTTCATCATAGCAGCCTTTTTCACATTCCTTCTAAGTCCCCTTTATGTCTTTGCCCAGGTTGAGGCAGATGTAGCAACTGCGAAAGAAATACAGGCTCTACATGAGGCTGATATAATGGCCCTGCCTGGTGTGATAGGAATCGGCATTGGATCGAGAGAAGAAGGGGGAATGGAATTTGTAGTGCTAGTTGATAAAGATGTTCCGATGCCTGAACTTCCCATTTAAAAAATCAAGCAAAAATAGATTTTCTATGCAGCCTTCTTTACTCTCTCCTTCACAACATAGTCTCGATCTTCTT
>JALLOG010000324.1 GCA_027717645.1 Desulfobacterota bacterium AH_259_B03_O07 | reverse complement strand
ATCGAAGTCAGCGGGCAAGCTCCTGGGGATGGTTCTGTTCTTCGTTCAAGTGCGCTTATGGACGAGCGGATAGGCAATGAATGGACTCCAAAGTTAGTCACACCAATTAAATGGTCAAATTTCATGTTCCTTTTCACAGACCACCTTGGTATGACCAAAGATCCAGCTTTTACCGATAACGTCCTCTTTCTTTTACTTGAGCAACCGGATTGAAGGGATATTAGCTTCTATTATTCTAAGTACTAAGATAGTCGAATTTCAAAAAATTAATAAACTATGCCTGTCTCCGTAACCCCGTCCATTTATTTTTCAACAACCTGAACGTTGCGAGCCACTAGACCATTTGTGGTTTCAACTATCTCAAAAGCCACCGGTGTGCCAGACTTCAACGTGCGGTATCCTTCGCCCGGGATAGCTGTAAAATGGAAAAACACTTCGTCGTCTTTATCATCTCGAGCGATCATACCATAGCCAGCCCTAATGTCGAACCAGCGTACAACACCCTGAGCTACGGGCAGACCATTTGCACCGAGCGGTGGCGCGCCCGCTGCCCATTCCTGCTGAGGAATGCGGATCTTAATTGCTTCAGGTGTGTTATATAGTTCGTAGCCATAATACGATAGGGTTTCCATAATCGCCCGCAGGTCGTGTCGCAATTCCTCGAGGGTGGGACGTCCCACAAAAAACCAACCGTTGTAGATACTGTGGATGGTCAGGTCGGGGCGCAGCACAAAGGTGTAGGGCTGAGCGCGATATGCATATTCGCCTTCAGTCTCATCTAGGATGTCGATTTGCCGTATTACTGCTCGGTCCTGGTCTGAGAGGAATGGCCAGTTTGCGCCTAGGCCAGCACGAAAGGCGGCCTGCACGGGTGGTGGGTCCACACCGATCGTGACCAGCTTACAGTAATTCACTACAAGCTCGTCTTGGAGCTGAACCAACTGCCGCATTTGCTGCCGATCGCGTGGGCAGAAAAAGCCACGGTAGAAGATCACGATCAATGGATAGCCATCAGGAAATCCCAGTTTTTCATCAACTAAACTAGGTCTTGTAAAATGCGAAAGACGCACAGGCCGGTTATTATGATCTAATAGTTCAATGTCGTTAAAACGATCGCCAATACCCAAATTTGTAGTCATGAGATATCTCCTGTCTTTTAAATAAATTTTCTTAAATCATTTTACAGCTTTCATACCTGCATCCACAACCGTTTGAATTAAACAGCCATGCACGGTCTTCTTACTTCGGCTATCAAATTAATTTGGCAAGGCAATAGATTTAACGAGAGGAATTTGATCATTTATAGACTTTGAAGCGAGCGCTGCAGTCAGGTAGGGAAATCATGAGCATTAAATATTCTTGCAGACAT
>JALLOG010000323.1 GCA_027717645.1 Desulfobacterota bacterium AH_259_B03_O07 | reverse complement strand
TCATAACAGCCATCAGATAGGGCTTGATGCCGATATTTTATTTTGGCAGCATCCGATGGCGAAAAAAAGAATGCTTACCCTTGCAGAAAGAGAGCAGATCGAGCCAATATCTATACTTTCAGATGATTTCAGGATGATTAATTACAATAGATGGGATCCCATTCATGCGGAAATGTTAAGACTTGCTGCGTCATATAGTAATGTTGACAGGATTTTCGTAAATCCTAGGATAAAGAGAAAACTCTGTGAAAAATACTCGGGACAGCAGTGGTTGAGAAAAATCCGACCATGGTGGGGACATGACGGACACTTTCATATTAGACTAAGTTGCCCTGATGACAGCCCCTTATGCGAATCTCAAAAACCTTTGCCCCTGGGGGATGGTTGTGACGAGGATCTAGCGATGTGGTTTATCAAAGGAGCAAAACAAAAGGGTAAATCAACTCCTAAAAAAGTACGGAAGTTGCCTACACAGTGTTTATATTTATTGTCTGAATAAATTACATATCGTTATTAAAATCTATTGTAATTAAGTTTCTATATCAGGAATGTATTTAATATTTCTATTCTTCCTATTTTTCTCTTTTATCGGTTTATCATTCTCTTCTTTTGGCCAAACGGAGCCTATTTTTAATCCTAAGGCCATTTTTCATCCTGTCACAGCAAAAATGGAATGGTTTCATCCGCAAATAGCTATGCTACAAAGGCTGGCATTGAGGTTTTAAGGGAAGGTGGTAATGCAGTTGATGCGGCAGTCACAGTTGGTTTTACATTGGCTGTTACGTTTCCGCGGGCTGGGAATCTCGGTGGCGGTGGGTTTATGTTGATCTACTTGGCAGAATCGAAGGAAGTAATTGCAATTGATTATCGAGAAAAAGCCCCTAAAGCCGCTACAAGGGATATGTTTCTTGATGAAGATGGAAAGGTCGATCATGAAAAATCACTCCACAGTTTGCTTGCGGTAGGGGTCCCTGGAACGGCGGCAGGTCTGTCTTTAGCGCTTGAAAGGTATGGGACAATCTCTTTACAGAGGGCTATTCAACCTGCGCTTAAATTAGCAGAAAATGGATTTCCAATGGATGGTGAGCTCAGAAGATCACTTATTTCTTCAAAGGATCGAATGAAAGCCTCACCTGCCAATATGGAGATCTTTTTCAAAAATGGAGAAATTCCATATGAAGAAGGAGAGAACTTCAAGCAAACCGATTTAGCCTGGAGCTTAAAACAAATTTCTAAAGATGGGCCTGGAGCATTTTATGAGGGGGCAATTGCTAAGAAGATTGTGAAATTTATGAAATCTGACAGTGGATTGATTACACATGAGGATTTAGCTTCATATAAACCTGAAATTCGAAAACCAGTTAATGGAAAGTATAGGGG
>JALLOG010000322.1 GCA_027717645.1 Desulfobacterota bacterium AH_259_B03_O07 | reverse complement strand
CTTTTGGCTAGACTTGATTTGCCAAGAGAACGTGATCGAATCCTCACAGAGCCAGATATGCGGGTTAGTGGAAGAGAAAACGTATGGGCTCTGGGAGATTGTGCCCATATTATAAACGATTATGATGGATCGACCAGCCCACCCACTGGTCAGTTTGCGGAGCGTCAAGGCAAGCAAGCTGCTGATAACATAATAAGAATTCTGGATGGAAAAGGCACGAAACCATTTCGTTTTAAACCCATCGGTGAGCTTTGTGCAATAGGGGGGGGCACAAAGCCGTCGCAGAGCTGTTGGGATTACACTTCTCAGGTTTTATTGCATGGTTTATTTGGCGTACTGTATATATGTTCAAACTCCCTTCATGGTCTCATCGTGTAAAAGTAGCTTTTGATTGGGCATGGGATTTATTCTATTCCCGTGATTTGGCACATCCGAAGGCCGATCCAACTGAAAGAATATCCAGAGCGCATTATCAGCCAGGCGATTATATTTTCAGCCAAGGTGATCCGGGAACAAATTTTTATGTAGTAGAAAACGGTGAGGTAGAGGTGATCCAAAACACTGATGAAGGTCAAGCTCCAAAGACATTAGCAGTTTTTGGTCAGGGTGATTTTTTCGGTGAAATGGCGTTGATAGACAATCGTCCTAGAAATGCAGGTATACGAGCGCGTACGGCAGTCGAAGTGCTTGTAATGGGAAGAAATGTGTTTCAACAGATATCGGCTGCGCTTGCTCCTTTTAGGGAAATGCTAACAGATGCTGTAAGGAAAAGGAGCGGAAATCTTTGGCAAAAATTTCCGATTGCCTATGATGCGCTTAAAAATCAGCCTTTTTCCTCTTTTATTGAACCATTGGTCTTACGAGTGAATCCGGATAATACATTTGAAGATGCTCTAAATTTGCTTAGTAATAGATCACTAGATTTTTGCTGTGTTGTCGATGATGACAATAAATTACGGGGGATTCTAACTAGGACTGATTTTATACGTGCCGTAGATGCCGGCTTTGGTCGTCGAGCACGGGTTAGTGAATTCATGATGGCTGATCCGATTATCGTATCGGCTGATGATGAGAGTACTTCCGTAGCGGCGACTATGAGGATCCATGGATTAAAGTGGATGCCTGTCGTCGACAACCTTGAAAGTTATAGAATCAAAGGATATGTAAGAATTGACTCCATGATGAACTTTGTCCTAAAACACATGCCACCTGAGACTTCTTAACAGGAATTTGCTAATAATGTAAGCCGGTTATATTTAAATTCATAATTACCTTTAGCTTGCTGCAGGGTTTCAACTGTCGCTTTAGATGTTATACAATTCGAGGATAGTTTATTTATTTTCAATATTGCTTTCTCATTCATTAGATCTTCCAAAAATTGCGTTAAGT
>JALLOG010000321.1 GCA_027717645.1 Desulfobacterota bacterium AH_259_B03_O07 | reverse complement strand
AAAAGATAGTGGGATCATTGATAATTAGACGAACCCCTCTAATCCGTCTCATATGACCTGACCTTATAAAAATTCTTGTCCAGTTCTTAAACTAATTCTATATGCGAAACACAGAGTCACATTCCCGCCTTCAGCATCTCTTTACAGATGCTTACCGCTGGCTCTGCCTCAAGAGGTCAAAGCACCCCTCTTCATCTGACGTATGGGATTTCCGTAGAAACTGGAACAAGATCAAAGAGGTCGTGATTGACGATTTTGCAAAAGGTATGTCCTGGTGTTCATACACCCCTGAAAAAACCTTGCTGACACGACCCAATAACTCACGAAAACTTGGGGCACCCGAAAGATCGGTACGAATTACAAGCATGTTCTCGAAGCACCCTATCAGCCCTTCAATTTCAGGTTGGCTACGGTTGTTAGTATTGGAGCCTACGACAATGTCAAGCTGGCCGGAATATCGGTGAAGGAGTACAATGAACGCGGCCATTAATAACATTGACACGGGGACCTCCTCTTGACGGCTAAGGTTTTTGAGGTATTCGTACAGGTCTGTGTCCAGCTCAAATGTTTTGGTGGCTCCATGGAATGTATTGATTTTCGGTCTGGGATGATCTGTATGAATTTCCAAGACGGGTAAATTGTCGAGTTGCTGTTTCCAGTAATTAAGCTTAGTATCCATCGCATGGTCCTGGAGCCACTTATTTTGCAGCAATATAAACTCGGAATATTGTGTTGGAAGTTTCGGGAGTGGTGATGGACGTCCTGATGAGAATGCCTCATAAATCTCTTTCAATTCCCGAATGAACACAACAACAGAATATTCATCAGAAACAATGTTATGCATCGTAATAAGCAGTGTGTGATTGTAGTCGTCCTCGCGTAGCAGACTGGTTTGTAATAACGGACCCCTGCCCAGATCGAAGGGTCGCCGGGCTTGCTCACTTATTAGCCTTAGAACCTCAACTTCCCGTTTGCTTTCTGGAAACTCTGAGATATCAATTGAAGACAGAGACAAACTCATGGCTGGCGCAATGGTCTGAAGCGGTTGACCTTCTTCATTATTAGTAATTGTGGTACGCAGGGCTTCGTGTCGGTTTACGATTTCGTTAATAGCCCTTTCGAGTGCCTTAAAGTTTAATTGACCGATTAATCTCAAAGTAAAGCAGATGTTGTGAAATGGGTTTTCCGGACTCATTTGATATAGAAACCATATTCTTTGCTGAGCAAGGGATAGTGGGATAGATTTTGGCTCGTTTCGGAGAGTACTGGATTTTTATTTTGAGCGTGCATTAGGCTTTTCTTTGATTAATTGCTCAAAAAGCTCACGTTTCTCGGGAGATAGTTTATCCCAAATTATGCATTAAGAACAAAGCGAGGATTGAAATATATTCGCTTTTTCCTT
>JALLOG010000320.1 GCA_027717645.1 Desulfobacterota bacterium AH_259_B03_O07 | reverse complement strand
ACTATTGCCTCACATAAGAATCTATTTGAAAGTTAATTCGTTGCCTCACGAGAAATATACTCTAAATCTTTTTGATTTTTATCATTTTTATAATTCTGTTTGTGATTTCTTTTTTTTAAATTTTCTTTTGCTGCCAACTTTCTGAGTTTAATTTGTAGTGTGGTTATCTGTCTTCTCAGTTCTGCCGGATTTAGTTTAGCATACTCTTGGTCTAACTTTTTCTTTTTTTCTTTCTCCACCAGGGGTGCTTCTAACACCCTCTGGTATGGTGTCCTTGGCTGATCATACCTCTTTTTCACCTTGCTTCCCACCCGAATCTTTTCCTCCAGTTTCATCACCGGCTGAAAGTAGTTAGTATATAGCCTTAAGCGAGAATACAGTCGGTTTAACAGTCGTAGTTGCTGGGGAGTATCGTAACGATGATAACCCACCCCGCGCCTGACCACTGAGTAGTTCTTTTGCTCTACGTAGCAGTTATCATTCTTCCGATAAGCTCGGGCCCTGGTAAAAGTGATCTTCTCCTCCTCGCAATAACCATAGAGATGATCGTTTATAAACTCTGACCCATTGTCTGAATCTATTCCCAAGAGCTTAAAAGGTAAGCGCTTTCTTATATCCTTAAGTGCCTCAAACACCCACACACGGGCCTTGTTCTTAACCGCCTGGGTCTCAGTCCAACCGGTGCATACATCGGTCATATCCAGGGTCTGGATGTAATCCCCACTGGGGTCTCCTCCCTCGTGCCCCACCAGGTCTATCTCTACAAAACCCGGTCTTTGCTCATCCCACTCAGAGAAGGTCCTTATCGGTATCTGATGCTTGAGCAATGTGCCCGGCTTAGTCCTGGCTCTATGGCGAAGGGACCTTTTCTTACGCTCCGAAGCTAATACTCTGTCTATAGTGGCGGCAGAGATGTTAGACAATTTCTCTCTGACGGTCTTATCCACCTCTATCTCCTTATACTTCTCCAAGACGGGAATGACCTCCTTCAAGGCTGGCTTAAGTCTCTTACCGCATATAAAACCCATGATCAGCCATACCCTCTTCAAAACCCTAACTACTCGCTCATCGTAGGTCCTGTCCCTGGTCCTCTTAACCCTCTTTCTACAGTCCCCCACCAAAACAGTGTTATTATTGATCCTCATTCTCCGGCCATGATTCCTTAACAAAAAAGCAGCGTAACAGCGATTATACCCGGTCAGTTGTGTGTACTCTCCAAGGATGGTGCCTTTCTCCTTTTTAGTGGCTTTCTGATACCTCTTCGCCACTACTGCACTGACCGATCTTCTTTCTTTCATGGTTAGCCTCATCTATGCCTCCCGTTATTTTTCTAGCGGGAGACTATTTTGAATAGATTCTTAGATGAGGCAACGATTCTTCTTCAAATAGATTTCTGATGAGTCAATGCG
>JALLOG010000031.1 GCA_027717645.1 Desulfobacterota bacterium AH_259_B03_O07 | reverse complement strand
ATTGGATTTTTTAGCCGGAGTGAGGGATTTATAGCTAAATTTTTGGGCAGTCTTGTCCTGAGCTAGGTCGAAGGGTTGTTACTTTGTATCAAGACAAAGTAAAAAATGTAAAATTCCAAATTAGTTGAAATAAATCTTGATACTTTTTGTCCACGATTTACGTGAAATCTACAATTGCGCGGAACACTAAGCTAAGCCTAAGGGGACGAAGCAATCCCTAGAATCAGAATATTTCGATTTGATCACACTGAAAGTAGATACTATGTTTAAGTAAAAGAAATAATTACATGAGAGTAAATTGTCGTTTTGACACCTGGAATTTAAAACGTTAAAATAGCATAAGTTCCAGAATAGATTGAATTATCGAGTTATTTTCATTAAACTCTAAAAAGGAGGATTTCTAATGCCACACGAATTACCATCTTTACCTTATGCCTACGACGCATTAGATCCACATATAGATGCACAAACTATGGAGATTCATCATTCAAAACATCATCAAACCTATGTGAATAATCTGAATGCCGCTCTAGAGAAGCATCCCGAACTTGCAGATAAAGGCTTAGATGATCTTTTAAGTGATTTGAGCGCAATACCAGATGATATTCGTACAGCTGTTAGAAATAATGGTGGTGGGCATGCAAACCACAGCATGTTTTGGCCTGCCATGAGTCCAAATGGGGGAGGCGAACCCACGGGTGAATCGGCTGATGGGATCAGCGGAGCCTTCGGTAGTTTTTCCGATTTTAAAGACCAATTCACAAAAGCTGCTATAGGGCGTTTTGGAAGTGGATGGGCGTGGCTATGTTTAGATGGTGGAAAGCTGATTATAACATCGACTCCTAATCAAGATAACCCGATTTCAGATGGTCTCAAACCAATTCTAGGCTTGGATGTTTGGGAACATGCTTATTACCTTAAGTATCAAAACAAAAGACCTGCTTACATCGAAGCATGGTGGAATGTGGTAAACTGGGAAGAGGTAGCGAAAAACCTCGCCTCAGCAAAATAAGTTATCGAATTGGTCAAAAATCTGGCGGCAACCGGAAGGCAACATTATCGTCATTTGGCCCAGCTATTAGTATCCTTTATAACGCATCAAACTTAACCATCAACAAATTTTCTTATTCTCTAAACTAAATTCAACCTCCTGTCATTGCTAGGAATCCTTCGATTCACTGACGATGCAATCTCCTATTTTTTACCTAGAATTTAATCGTTTGTCACTATGAGAAATCTTGAGCTAAGTCGAAGGGGACGAAGCAATCTCAAACATAAGAGCGAGGCTAGTTCCTTACACAAAGGATGATCGATAAGACCCTTCATTACTGAGAAGTACTTAGTCTAGGCTGTACTGAGTTAAACCGAAGTGCTTCGCACTGGCTTGTCCTGACCCCCATCAAGAACATCGACACAAGAAATCACCTTTATCTAGTAGTATCTAGGGGCTTTTCATTTGTATCAATTATTTCTTCTTATGATGTCCTCTTTCTCAAATTGCTTTTCTCCTCCGCGTAAAAAAAAAAGAAAGTCATCACTTCTATAGTAGTGCTTGCCAGGCGGCTTACTTCATTTGTTGATTTTGCTTTATATTATCTAAAGAACATATAATTAAACTATGTCCAGAGGGCGGCCCATATGAGTAAGAATAAATTCTTTGAGAAAAATAATCGACCGATCATTTTAGGTCATAGGGGGGTTACAACTCTTCATCAGGAAAATACTATGTCAGGATTAAAAATGGCCCATGAATTGGGTTTGGATGGAGTGGAGTTTGATGTTTACTCAACTAAGGATGCCAAATGTGTTCTTTTTCATGACGAGGATACAGAAAGACTTACCGGGGTTAAAGGGAGTATTCCGGATATGAAATGGGACGAAGTTTATAAACTCAGGATATCTCGCAGGATCGATATGGGCGGTGGGAAAATAATGGAGTACGAAAAAGAAGAAAAGGTTCCTTTGCTCGAAGAAGTTTTAGACGAGTTCAGTGGTAAACTTTTGATGGATGTCGAGATGAAGGCATATGCTCCCAAATGGTCTCGTCGTCATACGGGGACTGAGGTTGCCCGTCTGATTAGGCTCACAAATTCTGAACATGATGTCATAATAACATCTTTTGATTTTTTCATGCTTTATTACCTCGAAAAGGAATACCCTGGTTTGCATTCGGGATTTGCTTATGACGACAGTATGCTTGGTGATATCGGTGAATGGTTTAAATGGGTACCTGAGATAGGTTCTGAGATTTCTAAAGCCCCGGGCAATCAAAATGATATTTCCTTTCTTAATTTTATTATGGAAGCTGAAGTTGTAGGTCGAATCATAGGAGCTACGGCCGTAGCCGTTGAACATACCTTAATTGATTCTGATACTGTTACTAAGTTTCATGATAAAAACACTATTGTCGGAGCATATACATTATATCCAATAGATACTCACGCTGTGAAAGATGACTCTATTGATCAAGAGAAAGTTTTAAACAGAATGATTGAGTATGGAGTTGATTGGGTTGAAACGGATGATCCTGAAAGGGTAATGAATCTACTGGATCGGTGATCTCATCTTGAATATTGAGAATCGCTGGATAATCAAAATGATTGGCAATGTGGATATTAAGTAACGAAGTGGATTCCTGATAGAGGCACTTGGGAATGACGATCATTAGCGAATACTCGAAAAAGCTCGTGCCCAACTGAATTGACTTGGCGGCATTCGGGTATGAGAGAAGGAATTTTCAGTTTATTGACAAGTTCCTGTGTATTATGAGATAATGAATCTTAGACGGGGATATTAAATTTTCTTTTAAATCGCTACTAAAATATTAAAGCTCTTGTAGAATTGGACATCTATTACATCTGAAATTGGACAAAGTTTATTTATTAGCGAAAAGACTCTTAAACACTACCTCTCAAAGGTTTTTAAGAAACTTAAAGTAAGTAGAAGATCAGAAGTTAAAAAATATCTAAGATTTGCAATATAGAATTTACTCTATGTTTATAAGACCTTTTTTAGTGCAAAATTTTCTTCTAAACGTTTAGGATAGGGTTATATGTCATCGAGATTTAAGTTAACTGAACAATCGCTAGAAAAACTAAAGGAACAAAAAGTTCCAGATGAAATCCTTAATAAGCTAAGGACCCTACTAGGCCAATCTTCTATTGATGAAGAGAAATTTGTTGAAATACTTAAGCTTACGATAGGCGATGGTGATACTGAGCTATATAAATCTTTGATTTTAAGTAATTCTCAAACTAATGGTTTTTGGGAGTTTATTAAAAAATGGGGTGGACCAGTAGCAGTTGCAATCATTTTACTAATACTAATTTGGATACTTTGGGAATTTTCTGGAAAAAAACTAGATCTATCAAAACAAAGTCCCGAAGAACATCAAATTACCATCCCTGGAAGAATAATTTTTGTTCTTATAGGAATGATCATTCCCGTATTTGTAGTCTGGTTTCTTTTTCTATTCACTGGGCGAATAACACCTCAGAGAATGTACCAAATGGTGTTATTTTGTTATCTCTTCACAATTATTTCATTACTTGGATCTGTACTTCCCTTTATTATCTTTCCGTCTATACCTATCTTGCCACAACTAATGATAAAAAGTCCTATTGGAATCCTAAATGGTTGTATCGAAGATAAGCAACCAAATAATGAAGGGCAGGTTAAGCAGGTTGAGACGGCTAATCAAAGACTGCCACAGGAATTAATTTGTAGTAAATCAAACGGTCAATGGGTCGTAAACATTGGTGGTACCATTTCAAGTGAAGACAAACAAAAGGTCTTTGAATCATTTGAAAATAAAGATCAGAAGCTTAGGGACTTATGGCCATTGTTGAGGATCCAAGGGGGATTGGTTGTACCGCTTTATTTTATAGTTCTTTCATTGATGGGGGCTGCGGTGAGTATGACAAGGAGAGTTCCAGAGTATCAAGGTCGTATACGAAATGGAGAAGATGATGAAATTACAGAATGGAAAGCTCGAGAAATGCTTGTTTTTCAAATTATGCAGGTAGTATCAGCACCCCTTATAGCTGTTACAGCATATTATTTGATTGATCCTTCTTCTAGAACTACAACAGTAATTTTAGGTTTTAGTTCGGGTTTTGCATCTGAGACTATATTGTTGTTGATACGTTCTTTGGTTAATAAAATAAGACCAGAATCAATTTCACTGCCTAAACCGAAAAAGAATAAAGATGCTCTAGTCAATCAAATGAAAGGTAAGGAGAAAACTAAAGCGGAATTGAGTGAAGTTGGGGAAAAATTGAGCGCTGAACTCGAAGAACTGAAAAAGCAAATACCCGAACCCGGAGATAAAATCAAAGCCAAAGAAGCTGAATTAGAAAAAAATAAAAGGGAATTTGATGAAATTCAAAAAGAAATTGAAAATCTGACTAACCAACTCCTAGAAACCTGAAACATATGGAGAAATTAAGAAGTTCTATGAAAGCTTTGCATTATTGTTCAATCAGTAAATTTTTTTCTGGACTTTACATGTTTGACTATATGTGTTTAAAGAATGTTTAGAATTATCTATTAGTATTTTCGAAATTAAATAAAAAAAAGGATGGAAAGACATGGCTGAGATAGAATATGAATTATTACTAGATAGAGATAAACAAGATAAGTTAATAGCAAAGATAGAAAATATATTCAATACAACATTGCATAAAGTTAGTGAAAATATAAAAGTTGGAAATAAAGAATCAAATTTTAGACAATGTTATTCGGCAATAATTGAAGTAGATGATGATGATGTTTGGGATATGGCATTTGCTATATCTCAGCTGAAGGGAGTGCGCGACGTTGAACCCAATTTTTTTATACCTGAAGTTAGAGAAGAAAAACCAAAGTCAAAAAAATGTATTCAAGATCCAGACCATATCTTAGGTTGGCATAAAATAAAAACCAAATTTAAAGAAGCTGAAGATTATGCGGCCAGCCAAGGTCGAATTCCAGGGGGCAAGGGGATTCGAATTGGTCAATTAGATACAGGATATACAGATCATCCCGAATTAAAAAATGTATTGAAGAATGAAGGGTACGATGTGTATAAAGGAGATCCAGATCCAAGAGATGAACTAGAAACAGGCCTTTTATTGCAGCCAGGTCACGGAACTTCGACGGCATCGGTAATAACCGCGACTGAGATGAAAACACACCACGGTGATCCGTTAGGTGTTGCTCCTGAAACTAAGTTTATTCCTTTTAGGATTTCACCTTCTGTTATTCACATATTTAGACAAACAATACTAAAAGGTGTTTTAAAGGCACTAGAAGCTAATTGTAAAGTTATCACATTTAGCATGGGGGGAGCACCTCCTAGAAAGTTCTGGGAAATTGCTGCAAGCGAAGCATATGAGAAAGGAGTTATATGGGTGTGCGCAGCAGGCAATGAAGTAGATTGGGTGGTATGGCCGGCAAGATATCCTCAGACTATTTGTGCAGCTGCCACGGGGTTTTCTGATTTCCCCTGGGAAGATACATGTAAGGGGAAGACTGTTGATATAAGTGCACCAGGTCATAGAGTTTATGTTGGTACAACCTGGCAAAATGGTAGATCCTGTTATAAGAATGGTAGTGGCACTTCTTATGCGACTCCACATGTTGCAGCAGCGGCTGCAGTCTGGCTTGCATATCATGGTAAAGATTTAAATCAATATCCTTTAGGTTGGCAAAAAGTAGAAGCTTTCCGATATTGCTTGAAAAGGAGTGCTCGAACTCCCCAATGGTGGGATAAGGAATATAAGAAACTATACGGTGCTGGGATACTCGATGTCGAAAGGCTTCTTAAGGTTAACCTCCCGAAAAAAGATAAACTTAGAAAACGAATTTTCCCTCCCCGCTACAATCGACCCGAAAGCATCAGTGTAAACATGGTACATAAAGAAATTATGTACTTAACACTGAGTGCGGAACAAAGGAAGAAGTTGAATCCTGATTACCTGCTTTCTAAAGCTTCGAAGAGCGCGAAAGCCGCCTTAAATAAACAATTGTCAAAGGGTGATGTAAGGAGAAAGTCTGACAAGAAGAAAGTAGAAATGCTCAAGAGGGCATTTTTGGTTGGAGTCTAGAAAGAATATATAATCTGTAATCATACTCTATATTGAGTGAGGTGTGATTATGAATCTAACGAGCATTAAATATCAACGAATTTTATCTGTAAATATTCTATTATTAATCTCTTATCTTTTACAAAGTTGCACTGTAAATCTACCCGCTGTTAGAGAGTTTTCTAAAGCTACTGTTGCTTCATCTAGTTCCTTTGACGGACTAGTCGATGATCTGCCAAAGAGCTGTTTTCGCCGGGCAAGTTTTACGCTTCCAGGAGATAAATTTCTTTTAGAACCTCCTAAATTTGAGTTGGAACTTACAGACACATATTCAAATCGCTTGCTGGGTTGTGATAAATACAAGGTTAGCGTTTTGGGTATTGTTGAAGCCCAAAATGTTCTTCAAAATTACGCAGAGGCGCTAGGCAAGCTCGCATCTGACGATGTAGTGACCTTTTCAACCGAGACAGCGGCTCTAAAAAACGCATTACAAAGTATTGATATAGATGGTCAGAATCCTTTTAATGATGCTAGGGTCGGGGCAACAATGAAAATCGCAGAGTTTATATTCAATATTGCAGTTAAAGGATACAGACAGAAAAAACTTAAGGATACAATTGAGATTGGGAATGAGAATTTGTATGAGCTTGTCGATGGGTTGAATGACTTTGCTATTATTTACACAAAGATACTTGAAAGTGAGAAAAACACAGTGAAATCATATCAAAAAAACGTTTTAAAGACGGAAATAATAAATTTAAATAAGCAAATTGACAACTTAGAAAAAATGGGTAAGCGATTCGACTCTTTAGTAGGATTGCTTGAAGTTAGAAGAGACCAATTAAAGGGCGAGGTATTTGAAGCAGAGAGTTCTATAATACTTGTTGAAGAAAAGCAAAGTGGTGCTAAGGATTATATGATGATTCTTGAAAAAATATCCTCAACTCACAAGCAACTTTATGAAAGTCGTAATGATCTTGATTCACAAGAACTAATCGATCTTATCAAAAGTTACTCTCAAGAACTTATTCCGTTAATAAAAAATATTAGGCACGCATTCATTGAACAATCATGAACGTAATTTTTGTTTAGGAGGTCAATAGAATGACACAATTAAGTTCCGACGAAGCTCAGAAAATAATGGATGCTTTATTAAAAGCTCAAGCAGACCTAAATAATCTCCCTTTAACAATTGATAGAACACCTGAAGAAGGTGAAGAATTACATCGACTTGTTCTGGCCTTAGGTGATGAGATAGATAAAATAGGCAACATTGCTATAGTAGCAACGGGAGAAGAACTTGAGAGGGTTGTAAACGGTCTTAGTATAGCTACAGAAAATGCCAACGGAGCGATTGAAACGCTTAATAATATAAGAAAAGCTATAAAAATAGCGACAGCACTTATTGGATTGGCTACCGCTATTGCGAGTCAGCAACCAGGCCCGATTTTATCAGCTGCGAAAAGCGTGCTTAATGCAGCTGAATTCCAAGTTGAGATATAGACTATTTGCAAGAAAAATCTCAGAAGAAAAATCTTTGGGGTCGGAAGAAAAATCTTTGGGGTCGCATCTTCACAATTGACAAATGATCACCACAAGTCCTCAATTTCATTTAATATCTTATATCATTCCTGTCTGTTTAAAACAGAGGCAGTCTAAATCATAGATCGAACTTTGACATTTTCTAATTTTCTACTTGTTCTACCCTTACATACCATTCAATCAATTCATTTCACCATTTCATCAAGAAAGCCCAAGACCTGCTTTAGAGCCTTTTCGGTAGGGTGACCCTCTTTATCAACAAAATCACGTGTAAGAACAGAATGTGCTCTTTTTCTTATCCCGAATTCATTCCCCTCTGAAGAATCAATTTCAATACCTTCAAACGAATCACCGAGTTCATTTTTAAGACGTGCAAAACGTTCGGGCGGGCAAGCTATGTCACCCGTAAATCGAAACCCCAGCAACTTTCTGCCTTCCGACGCTTGTTTCTTTATTTCAGCCAAATCTTTGTCAGATACCGCTAAACCTCTCTTTCTAAATTGTCCAATTGGCAGGATCGGAAGAGACGGTTGACAAGTAACAGGAGCTAATACCTCCTTATTAGCCATTAAGGAAATAGCAAAATTCCCTGTAAGACACATACCTATTACACCTACTCCAGGTCCACCACATTCTTTCCAAACTAGCCTGCTTAATTCTTTTAGCCACTCAACTATTGGACTAGTTTCTCCCGTAGTGAAAACCTTAAATTCCCTGCTAATACAAACTTTAATGAAACCCCCAAACAACCTTTTTTCCCCAGGTTTTCCAAAAAAGAGCGGCAGATAAACACAATATCCTTCTTCTACAAGACGATTGGCCAATCTTATGCACTCTTTTGTCATTCCTGGTAATTCATGCATCAAGATTACACCGGGGCCACTACCTTTGCGGTATACTATGTGCTCTATTCCAGAATAGCCGAAAGGAATTTCTTCAAACCCTTCGATTCTCATACTAAATTTTAATAGCTACTTGGGTAGATCAAGCATGAGAGGTGGTGACCAGTCGGCGATACTTACCTCAGGTGCTGGACGACCCCAAGTGCTGTGGCGTGTATCTGGTGCATTCTTAAAAAACCTTACAATTAGCCTATGAAGCATATTCATATTCGGCAATATTCCATGAAATCCGCCGAGTTTCGTAAGTCCTTTATCCTTGAGTTCCCAGAAGTCATAATCGTCTGGTGTTACACATACCAAGTTCTCAAGCGCTAAAAATTTTGGTATGGCCCCTTCAAATGGAACAGTACCATCACCAGTTTCCCTTGATTCTTTAGGTTGCTCAATTTTGTCGTCATCCCAATTATTTTTTAGATCATTCTTAGCATTGAAAACAAATTCCGGATTATTGCCTTTTTTCTTAATTTTTACATGTACTCTTGTTTTAGAATCGACTCCTACAACTGCTAACCACCTATCCGGGGTTAATCCGGCATCTTCCAATTCAAAGTTATTAATTCCAGTACGGTGTCTTCTGCCTTCAGCCAGTAATTTCGCAAATACTTTCTTAGCGAGCTGCATTGGCGGCTCGGTGGGAAGTCCTTTTAAACGTATCCATTCTTTAATTGATTCGACTATAGTAGGTTGCCATGCATCCGGGTTAAATAGTGATTTAGGGATCCCAGGATCAGTTTCGATCCCCTTTGTGAAACTCGGGATTAAGTGGTAGAAAGAAGGTGTTATTCGTGCAGCTTCACGTTCTCTTGAACTAGGCGGTGATGTTCCAAAATTCGCATTGCCCGTAGTTACTTGTACTAAAGTTTCAAATGAGCCTTGATATGGGGTTGCCAAAGTTACAATCTTGTTTATGGGCGCTTGTTTCCCTTTCTTTTTGAGATATCCAGTTATAATCAATCCGCCCATAGAATGCCCAACGAGATTAACTTTGGGATTATTAGAATATCCGTCACGGTGATAATGCTTTAACAGTTTAGTTCGATCAATTACCTCTTGAATAAATTTGTCAAGCTGATCCTCAACGTCTTCAAGCCTCATCCTCCAATCATATGTAAATGGATATACTGGAACCGGTTCGTCTTCTTTTTTTCTGCTATTATATCGAACTTCCTCGATAAGCTCTTCATATGCTACTTCAAATAATTGACCAGGCTGTAGGCGAGCAGGTTCCATAGCTTCATATCTCAAGTCATTGGGATGTAACGCTACACGATCATATTTTTTAGTGAATGGAAGGACTTTCCAAACGTATTCCGGGGGTAGGGGATATTCATCCCTTAAATAAGTCGCTGTAATTCCAGGTAAGACTATAAGGGGGTCGACTAATGCCATTTAATTTCTCCTTTGTTTGTAGAATTTTTTGAATGCCCTCATTGCTTTTACAGCTGTTCTAATATGGTGTTTATCAATTTTAGTTATTTATGTCAAGTTCTATTATAGTCTGGATTTCCGTTATTTCATAATAAGACTTTTTGGTAACACGATTAGGCAATTTGCAATTTACTCACTATAACATCTGCACAGGTAAAAGCGGTTAAAAGCTCTACGAAGACTGATGACAAAGAAGGATTTGATACTGCATACGGTCGTATGGTTGCTCATAATACTGTTTCAATCAATCACGATCATTTTTGTTATGTTTAGAGTGAGTACAATTGGCTAGGCAGTTAATAGTTTAAATTTTTTCAATTGTCTCTTAATTAAAAGTTATTGTATAAAAAGGGGAATTGTTAATAAAATCCTATGCTGAGCATCGAATAACAATTTGGGCCGATATTACAATTTGGATATTGGTATAATCGCGATCTGGGGAATAATTCAGTCAAGAATTTTGTCATATATATTTAATAAGAAATATAATCTGGAAATAGAAGAGGACTTTTAATAAATCTAGTATAAGGAGTTGACGATGAGACTTATCAGAGGTGCTTTGGAAAACCCTTATGCTGTGATTGTTCTTGCTATAACGATTATAGTTGTAGGAATTACTGTTCTAACAAGAATCCCGGTCGATATTCTTCCGATGTTTAACACACCGGCTGTCCAGGTTGTAACGTTCTATCCAGGAATGCCGGCAGAGATAGTAGAAAAAGACATAACGACTCGTTTAGAAAGATGGACAGGACAATCGGTTGGTATTTCTCGCCAGGAATCAAAATCCATGATTGGCGTCAGCATAGTAAAAGACTTTTTCAGGCCTGACATAGACTTAAGTACCGCCATGTCTCAAGTTTCCTCCTACGCAATGAGTGATCTATTCTATCTTCCACCTGGGACTATTCCACCGATGGTAATGCCGTTTGATCCTACGGCTACAATTCCTCTCGCAATAATTAGTGCGAGTTCCCCCACTTTTGATGAGACCAAACTCTATGACGTAGCATACTTCGATCTTAGAAACCGACTTCAAGGTATTTCAGGGGTAATCGCCCCTGCTGTATATGGAGGGAAACTCAGAAGAATTCTAGCATATGTAGATAGAGACAAATTACAGGCCAGAGGCTTATCGCCCATGGATGTGGTAGAAACACTTAGGTCAAACAATGTATTTATACCCACGGGAAATGCTAAGTTTGGGGACTTCGATTATCAAATAAACGCGAATGGCATGGTACCTGAGGTTGAGCAATTAAACGATTTCCCTATAAAAATCAGCGATGGAGCCCCGGTTTTTTTAAAGGACGTCGGGAAGGTTGAGGACTCTCATCAGATACAAACCAACATAGTGAGAGTAAATGGAAGGAACCAGGTATATATTCCCATATATCGTCAACCCGGCTCAAACACTATCCAGATCGTAGAGGGTGTAAAGGATGAGATATCGACAATTTTAGAGCGCCTGCCCAAGGGTATTAATCTTGACGTTGTAATGGATCAATCGGTTTATGTGAGGGATGCTATAAGAAATCTAATACAAGAGGGGATTCTAGGTGCAATACTTGCCTCTATAATGATTCTAATCTTTCTTGGAAGCGTTCGCTCTACGGTTGTAGTCCTTATTTCACTTCCCCTCTCTATTCTTTCCGCTTTTATAGGGCTCTACTTTACTGGTAAGAGCATAAATGCTATGACTTTGGGTGGAATAGCCCTGGCTGTTGGGTTACTCATTGACCAATCAGTTGTAGTTATAGAAAATATATTTCGTCATCTTGAAATGGGTAAGGAGCCAAGGCGGGCGGCCTTGGATGGTGCGACTGAGGTAGCAAAACCTCTTCTAAGCATCAGCTTAACGATAGTTGTCGTCTTTTTCCCAATAGTTTTCATCACAGGAATAGGTAAGTTCCTGTTTTCGCCCCTTGCACTAAGCGTTGCTTTTGCTATCGGTTCCTCATTTATTTTATCAATTGTTCTTATTCCGATATGCGGTGCGAGGTTTTTAAAAAAAATTATAGGAAAAGATGTAAAAGATCGAGAAAACAAAGAATCCATTTTTTCGTATTTCAATAGGGGTTTTGTAACGCTCCGTGAACGATATTTAAAATTTCTAGTTAATGCAATAGAAAACAGAAAAAGGGTTTTAGTGATTACACTCATTATTTTTGTAAGCTCTTTGGCCCTATATCCACTAATCGGGAAGGAGTTATTTCCTGCGGTAGATTCAGGCCAGCTTGTGATCCGTGTACGTGCTCAGTCCGGAACTCGGTTAGAGAAGACCGAGGAACTCGTTAAACAGATTGAAGCAGTCATAAAAAAGCAGATACCTGAAAATGACCTAAAAATGATGATTTCAAACATCGGGGTATTGCTGGACTGGCCCGCTGCCTACACACCGAACTCCGGACCACAGGATGCTTTCATAAACTTACAATTTTCTGAAAAGAGAAAAAAAACCGCGCAAGAATATGCCAATAATCTAAGAAAAGAGCTAAAAAGTAAATTTACGGGGGTTGAATTTGCATTCGACACAGGCGGACTTATTACATCGGCTCTTAATTTTGGGCTACCTTCCCCAATCGATATACAGGTTGAAGGAAATGATCTAGGTGTTTCATATAAAATAGCAGAAAAGATAAAGAAAATTGTTGATTCTGTACCGGGTACGACGGATGTAAGAATTCAACAGAAACTGGATTATCCTCAGATTGAGATTAATGTAGACAGAGTAAAAGCGGCCTATTTAAACCTTACTCAGGAAGACGTTGTAAAGAATATTGTCACCACTATAAACTCAAGTATTAATTTTAACCCGGCGTTTTGGATTGATCACAGAAATGGGAATCATTACTTCCTTGGAGCTCAATATAGAGAGGAAGAGATTAATTCGTTAGATACCTTGAAGAACATACCGATCACAGGTTCCAATAACGGGGACCATAATGGCGGCCCTGTGCTTCTTAAAAACATTGCGAGCTTCGAGCGCACTACTGCTCCTTCAGAGATTAATCATTTAAATATAAGCCGGGTCATAGATGTATTCTCCAATGTATCTGGACGCGATATTGGCTCCGTTGTAACAGATATAGAAAAGAAGCTGAGGGATCTCGATGTTCCATCAGGTTACTTCGTACACATGCGGGGTGAGGTGCAAAGCATGAGAGAATCTTTTGGTAGCATGGGATTCGGACTTATTCTAGCAATTGTTCTGGTGTACCTTGTTATGGTCGTCCAGTTCCGTTCCTTCCGTGATCCACTAATTGTTATGTTTGCTATTCCGTTAGGGCTCATCGGAGTGCTCATCATGCTATTCCTTACCGGGACGAACCTCAATATCCAGTCCATCATGGGGATTATTATGATGGTTGGAATCGTAGTTGCTTTCGGCATTCTGCTAGTTGATTTTATAAATCGACTCATAGATGAGGGATTAGACCTGAAAGATGCAGTCCTCAAGGCAGCAGGCATTAGATTAAGGCCTATTCTTATGACTGCTCTAGCAGCAGTTCTCGGTTTAACGCCAATGGCACTATTTGGAGGAGTTAATATCCCACTCGCACGCGCAGTTATAGGAGGGGTAATTGCTTCTACAGTACTTACGCTGGTTGTGGTACCAATACTTTATATAATGTTCAAAGGAAAAGAGATGGAAGCGTCAGATAATATTTAATAAGTAGATTTGTTCTATTAAGGAGACAAAAATGATTTTTAAGAAAACTCCAATAATCATTGGATTACTTGCAATCGTTCTTTTAGGTGTTTTTGCTTTAATGTTCTTTGGCAAAGGTACACATACCGAAGGCATAAATACAACAGACAGAAATGCATTAAGTGCTAAAGAGGATGAACAATCGATCCCTAGCGTTGAGGTAACGAAGCCGATTCGAAAGGACTTAGCTCGCAAAATCAGTCTAACTGCCAGTATAGAGCCTCTGTATCAAGCTACATTATATGCCAAAGCCGCCGGCTATCTTAAGTGGATCAATGTAGATATTGGGGATTGGGTTAAAAAAGGAGACATTCTTGCCGAGCTTGATATCCCTGAAATGTCAAAGGAGTATGATCAGGTACATGCAAAACTAAGGGAAGCCGAGGCAAACTTCGAACAGGCTAAGGCTGATCTTGAGCTTAAGAAACAGACATATCAAAGAATAAAAGAAATATGGGAAACTGAACCGGGAGCCGTTGCAGAACAGGACGTGGATGTTGCCAAAGCAAATCATGAGCTATCAAAAGCAAAAATCAACCGCGAAAAAGCGAAAATAGATGATTCTAAAGCTGAAATGGAAAGGATTAAGGTACTCGTTGAATATGGAAAAATCATTGCGCCTTTTGACGGGGTAATTACCGAGCGATTTGTTGATCCTGGTGCACTGGTGCAGGATGCAACCTCAGACATCGATGTTTCACCTGTTTTAAAAATCATGCACATAGATACGGTTCGCGTATTTATTGATGTACCTGAACCAGATGTTTTATCTGTTCAGAAGGGTGCTAAAGCTACTCTCTCTATCCGTTCTCTTCCCAACAGAAAATTCTCGGGTACCGTGACTCGCTTTGCAACTGCGTTAAATCCCGAGACCCGCACGATGAGGACTTTAATTGAGATACCAAACACTGATCATACGCTTCGAGCTGGAATGTATGGAAATATCACTCTGAGTCTGGGGGAGCTTAAAGACGCAATTACGATACCTGCTAGCGCTTTAATTGTTGAAAAACATAAGACATTTATATACAGCGTATTAAACGGTAAGGTCGAGAAAAAGGAGATAAAAACGGGAATTGACGACGGTATTGAAGTGGAGGTCGTTGAGGGGCTTATGGGTGATGAAGACATTATTATCAAAGGAAAGAATGCAGTGGCCGACGGTGAGTCTGTAAGGATATCAAAAAGTAATTAATGGAGAATGTTCATGAGAGATATTGTTATGCTTCTATTTCTTCAAACTATTATTTTTCTTTCTCTAATTACATATGCAGAAGAATCTAAAAATATCGAGGAACTTCGGGAAGTGAATGGAATAAAAAAGCTTCAATCCGATGACCTGAAATCGCAAGAAGCATCTACACAGCTTGAACCAATAACACTCAGGCTGATTGGAAAAGAGCGTCTTTCAATTGATCTTCCTACGGCAATTCGCATAGCATCTTCAAGCAATCTTGATATTGCAGAGGCTAAGGCTCAAGTCATCGAAGCAAGTGGAAACAGCAATGCTGCATTTGGTGGACTTATTCCAAGTTTATCTTTATTTTTTGGATATGGTTATACCGATGGTGATGTTCAGGGCACATTCGGAGAGGTGAGGGATGCGACTTTTGAAACATTTAATCCAGGATTGATAGCTACTTATTTTCTTAACCCGGGGGAGGCCATATTTAATTTAATTGCGGCTCATCGTATAGTAGATGTAACAAGAGCCGATGAATCGGCCATTACCCAAGACGTTCTGCTTAGTGTAGTTGAAAATTATTACGATCTTTTAGAAGCGCAGGGTATGGTAAACGTTGCGGAAAAAGCAGTCTCAGATGCCATGACCCTTGTTAAAATAGCTGAGATTCTAGAGAAGCAGGGAATAGGGCCTGGTGCAGATGTGGTGAGAGCAAAGACACAGCTGGCTAGTAAGAAGCAGGTTTTAATTCGGGCTCAACAGGAGTTTAGAGAGAATTCAGCCAATTTGGCTCTAACTCTTAAGCTGGACTCCTCTGTGACACTGTTTCCAGGCGATAATCAATTAACACAGATTCATTATGTGGATAGGGCAAGTAAGTTAGATGAACTGATTGATAGCGCATTAAAAAAACACCCCGAAATCCTTAGTGCAAACATACAACAAGAGGCAGCTGATGCTGAAGTTTCCGGGGCTTGGCTAGGTGCTTTTGGTCCGGAGGTCCTACTCGAAGCAGAGGTAGGTGGAATTGGGGATCAATTTGGAGACATAGGTGGAAGGGAGATTTATCAGGCGGTAGTAGGAATTAGTTTAACAGCTTCATCATATGGGGAAATTAAAGCCACTCGTGCCAAATTTAGGAGGGCTCAGATTGTAACTGAAAGGGTGAGGGAGGGCCTTAGTGCAGAAGTGGTAAAAGCATATGACGAAGTTCTTTCAGCCGATGAAGAAATCACTCCTGCAAGAATGGAGTTGGAATCGGCCGAAGAGTCTCTGAGGCTGAGTCAAGTAAGGTTTAAAAGGGGGTTAGGATTAGCAGTTGAGGTCATACAAGCAGGAGATGCACTTGCTAACGCCCGCTTAAATTACATCAGATCAATAATTGGATACAATAAGGCTCAGGTAAGATTATTAAATGCAATAGGTGAGATTAGGGTTGAGAATTTGGTTGGAGTAAGACAATAAATATCGGGAATGATGTGAGTTAAGGATTTCAAAATGAATAAAATGCACGCCGGACTTAAAATAGTGGAGGGAGAACAACCGGAAGATACATTAGGCATCAAAGAGATCGTTATACGATATCTTGACTCAATGTATTCAACAGCACTTAGACTTACAAAGAATAAGGAATGGGCAGAGGATGTTGTTCAGGAGACTTGTCTCAGAGCCTTTAAAAACTCCGAGCAGATAAGGTCAAACGGTAAATCAAAGTCATGGATGTTTAAGATTTTAATGAATACTTTTATAAACAATTACCGAAAAAGGGTTAAGGAACCTCTACTTGTAGACATTGAACTGAGTGAAACACTTCTTGAGCTTAGGTGCAACCTTCATAATTTGAATCCAGAGGAGATTGCGATTAGTAACATACTGGATGAAGAAATAAAAGAAGCTTTAGATAATCTTCATGTTGAATTTAGAACCGTTATCTGGCTATCTGACGTTGAGGGCTTTACTTATCAAGAGATACAGGAGATGCTTGGGTGCCCCGTTGGTACAATAGCCTCCCGTCTATTTAGGGCAAGAAGCCTTTTAAGAGAAGCCCTGTCAGAATATGCAAAAAAAAGAGGTGTAATTTAATTTAGGGGGACAACACCATGGACTGTGGCGAGGCAAGAAAAGCGATTTATTTATCTTCTGGAACACGAATAATTACAACTGAGGTTATTGAGGCACAAAAACATATAAGGCGGTGTGCTGAATGTTCTGAATTCTTTCAATCAGAAGAGAATATACAAAATCTTATCATGAAAAGAGCTCCCAAGGTGAAAGCCCCACATTCTCTTAGAGAAAAAATACTTACTGATATGGCTAAATCGAGTTCGTCAAATCGATTTTATAATCTTTTACCTTTTGGCAGAATTGGGTTAAGCAATTCACTCGGACTTCTAGGGATATTTGTAATCTTAGTGGTTAGTACTTTCACTTACTATCTATTGTTTAACCGAGATTCTCATTCATTAGCTTCTCAACTTGCTAAGGATCATTTGAGGAATATACCTGAACAAGTACAAATCTTGTCATCTGAACCAAGGAAGATAGAAGATTGGTTCAGGGGTAAGGTTGATTTTGCAGTACTAGTTCCAGAACTTCGAGGGGCAAGGCTTAAAGGTGGCAGGCTATGCCATATAGAGAATAGTCGCGTTGCCTTACTCTTTTACGAAAAAGATGGAATACCTATTTCTCTTTTTGTTATGGATGATTCAACGGCAAGCCTATCTCCAAAGGGAAGGTTAGAAATCTATGATAAAAAACTTCATAAGCAAACTGAAAAGGGATGCAACCTCATTTTTTGGAGGAAAGGTGGCATTACTTACGCATTGGTTTCGGATCTCGATGGAGAAGAACTTTCACAATTGGTTCCAGAGGTTGCTTTAAAGGATTAATATTCCCTCTTTCAAGTCATTTAGTTCCGATCCATTTTAACCCAGCTGAATATTGGATAAGTTCACGACATAATACCCAAATTGTAGTGCCCGTTCCCCTAACGGGCAATTATATGCGGACAGATCAAGGTATCAGAGACTGATTACTTTCTGGTACGTTCGGGGGACGCACCCTACATGTTACGTAAACCCTAAGGATTCTATGGATCCCCGATAAAATCCATCGTTTAATATTTTATTTTCTTTGTCTTGATACAAAGAAACAAAAATCAAGGGCTACCAAAAAATTAGGATTTATTAAATCAATTCCTATAGCTAAAAATCTTTAATTCAGCCCCAACCCTAAATCTTTTTTTAACGCTTCCGGAATTGATTTTGGCAATTTTTTGAATGCCCATTTAAAATCGAAAATACTGTCCTCGAGATATCTAACATCTACAATGACTGCTGAGACTCTCAGTTTATATTTTGGTACCCTGCAGCTTGCCACAGGGAGTTTCAATTACCGATAGCAGGGACTTTCCAGTCCCGAACTGATAGGGGAATAACAGAAAAATGAATTAATAATTCAGTTACTCATGCCTGCCCCACTTTCTGTTATTAGAATTAATGGCGGCGGGAGGACTCGAACCTCCGACAAAGGCCTTATGAGAGCGTGGGTCTGACGTTGTAATTCCCTGAAATCATTAACTAATTTAGCAGTGCCTGAAACTCATGTGATTGTAGTGGGCTTGTAATTAGAGTGAACAAAACTTAGCTGTATTTTTCCTGCAGCATAATATGTTCTATAGATTTCATTGACTGAATCATTGGTCTGCAATGCTCGAATCTTACTTTTACATGTAATAAATAAGCACCCTCATAATTTATCATTTCTTTAAGAGCATTTCTGACATCCTTCTCATACTTAATCTGTCTACTTTTTAAGGGAATCTTTCCTAAGTCCTCAAATAATCTAGCATAATTAGCATAATTGATATTATTATACTCGGAAGCTATGTGCCTTCCATCATAAGTATTGTCTTGCCACTGCTTTACCATGCCATGGCCTGTATTATCGAATATAACAATTTTCACAGGAAAATCATATCTTGCAATTGTTTCGAGTTCATTAGCAGTCATCCAAAAGCTCCTATCACCATCTAAATCCATAACTAGCTTATCTGGATTCGCTACTTGAGCCCCCAATGCAGCAGGAAGTCCAAATCCCATCGTTCCCAATCCTGCTGAGGTTAAAAAGTGTCTAGGCTTGTCAACTAGAAAATATTGACCAGCCCACATCTGATGTTGGCCAACTCCTGTTGTTACAATTGGATGATCTTCTTTTGTTAAATCATATAATTCCTTTATAACAAATTGAGTGGGAATTTCATTTCCAGTATTGGTATCTTGCCATTGATCAAAAAATAAGGGGTAATTTCTTTTTAATTTTTCAATGTGGTTCCACCATCCAGAAATATTTGGTCTAAAATTATCTTTTTCTATTTTGTTGTTTAGTTTCTTGAGAAAATAATTTGCATCAGAATGTGCAAATATATTTGGCTTTTTATTTTTACCATTTTCATTTGGATCAATGTCAATGTGCGCTATATACGCATTTCGTGCAAATTTTTCAAAATCTCCACAAACTCTGTCATCAAATCTGACTCCGATAGCTAATACAAAATCCGCACCATCTTTATATTTTCCGTTCGGAGATCCATTAATAGCAAAATTAGCATATGCAGTTCCGTGCATACCCAACATGCCAATATTATTTTTGTGACTTCCTGGAAATCCTCCAATTCCCATTACAGTAGTTGTAACTGGTATGGTTGTATAATTTGATAATCTAACTAATTCACTTGAAGCCCCAGAAGAAATTATACCTCCGCCAGCATATACAATTGGTCTCTTGGATTTTTTAAATTTTTTAAAAATTTCATCAACTTTTTCATCAATATTAAATTCTGGGGGCTTACCAAAATAAAATGGCTTTAATTTATTATAATCAATCATTGTCTGAGAAGAATCTTTTGGTATATCAATGTGAACTGGACCCTGTCTTCTTTCAGATGGAGATATATCTTTTGTACCCATAGCAAGTTTATATCCGTAATCTATCCATTCAGCTATTGTGTCAATTTGCCGTACAAGAACGCTGTCCTTTGTTGTATGGATGGTCATTTCAGTAACTGGTGCTTCTTGAAACGCATCTTTTCCAATCAGGAACGTGGGTACTTGCCCGGTAATAAATAAAATTGGTATTGAGTCTAACATGGCATCAGTAACAGGAGACATTCCATTGGTTGATCCTGGTCCTGAAGTAGTGTAGAATACACCGATTGTTCCTGAAGATCTTGCATACCCTTGAGCTGCGAACCCAGCTCCATCTTCTTTAGCAGTATCAATCAATCTTATACCATATTTTGGTCCAATATCGCCTAATTTATCAAAAAGTTCTAATGAAGCTCCACCGGTAACACCGAAAATATTCTTTATTCCTAAGTCATGAAGTTTTCTTACTAAGGCTTCGGCTCCATTAACAATTAATTCCTCCAATTTTGCTTCGCTTACCATTCTCACTTCTCCTTAAACTATTCCATTTTATCATACAAATGTATGATTTCAAAAGAACAATAGCGATCGTATCTCAACGATCAACATTTATAAATTATACCTGATTCCACTCTTTATTCGGATAGAATATTTTTATGTGTTCTGTTTTTCTCGTGAGGTGATATAGTAGCAGGCATCTTTGAATCAAAGTCTTAAAGCTCTTGCCATGGAATAACGAATAAATCAACCATCATTATTTGTCTATTGTTGAGATACTACCCCATATTTGTATTTCACTTCTTTTAGTAATCCGCCGTCTCTAAGTGCGTCAGTAATCCATTCGGGCGTTATCTCTTCGGGGTGTATCGGGTCTTTGATGGGCATAGTTAAAAATTATATAGAGCTATGTAGAAGTTTCAATTTTAACTAAAAATAATCAGATTATAATCCTGACCCGCATGAGTTCTATATGCCCACAAATTAACAAAGGTGGATAAGCAGAGGGCAAGGAAAAGAACTGAGCTATAAGAACCTTACTTTTCAGCCTTTCCTATCAGGCGTTTTGCATCCGCATCAGGAAGACGGAGTTTTACAGCGAGCCAGAATATAACGAGTGAGAATACCGTTATGATTACAAGCGCTTCTATTTGAGATAAGAGACCAAGCCCTCCTTCGAATGTGCCGAGATACGAGATCGCCCCAAGACCTATCAGGTAAGGCAGCATCCATATGCCCTGACGAAGGTGAAGGGGCTCAGCCCCCTGCCCTCTAATTGCCCTCATAACTCCCATGACTCCTATCCCGACAATTGCAAGCAAGAAAACCTTCCAGTTGGTCTCCCATCCGGTCCAGTAAACAACAAAACCTACAAATACAAAAGAGATAGCCGATAGAGCTATCCCGAAGGGAAGACGGAATGGTCTTTCGTAATCGGGCATCTGATAGCGGAGCGCAGCCATAGACACTGGTCCGTAAGCAAATGAGAGCACTATTGCCGAGCTTATAAAACTCACGAGTTCATCCCAACCCGGAAAAGGTAAAAATAAAAACATCCCAGCTGCAAAATTAAAAAGGAGGCTCCAGATGGGAACATTGAAGCGGTTTAATTTTTCAAAGACCTCGGGATACTGGCGGTTCTTTGACATCGCGTAGAGTATGCGAGAGGTGGCACCCACGTATGTAAGCCCGGTTCCAGCAGGCGATACAACAGCGTCAATGTACAGAGCCACGGCTAGCCAGCTAAGTCCGAGCATCGCGGCAAATGCGGCAAAGGGCCCCCCGGGTATGTTTTCAGTAATCCCACTCCACCCGTTTTGCAGATGGTATAAAGGAATTACACCTAAAAATGCCACTTGCAGGAGCATATATATTATAAGGCTAATAAGCACAGCCCCTATCATAGCAAGGGGCACATCCCGCCCTGGGTTCTTGGCTTCCCCGGCAAGATCCATCACCAATCGGAACCCGAAGAAGCAAAACATAATCCCGCCTGAAGATACGGCTGCAAATATTCCCGCCGGGCCATTGGGTGAGAAGCCTCCGAAATTTGTAAGGTTTCCGGAATTAAAACCGACAGCAATAAGTACCAGAGCCACTGTGATTGGGACTAGAATCTTCCAGATAGTAATAGCGGTATTGGCCCGGGCAAGCCATTTAACGCCTAACATATTAACTACTGTCATGAGTAACATCAGCGCCGTCGCCACTCCGAGACATAGGTTTGTAAGTACGCGCTCCCCGTGCTCATTTACCGTGAGCGACGGCAAGTAGTTTGATGAGTAGTCGAGTATAGCGGTTACTTCTATCGGAGCCGTTGTGACATAAGCTATCCAGCAAAGCCACCCAGCCGTAAAGCTGGACAGCGTGCCGTGAGAAAAATATGGGATACGGGCAATCGCTCCCGCAACAGGGACCATGCCGCCCATCTCCGCAAACACTAGAGTGAGCACGATCGATATCCCGCCCCCTATTACCCAGGAGATAATCGACCCGGGCCCCGCGTATTGGGCGGCATACAAGGAAGCAAAGAGCCATCCTGAGCCGATTATGCCCGTAACAGCGGTAAAGAGGAGAGCTACAAATCCTATTTCACGTTTTAGTTTTCTGCCTTCGGATGAATTATTGTGAGCCAAGAATCAGCCTTTTGATTTAAGTGATAAAGTGCCCCTTGCAGCTTAAGGACTAGAACATTATCCATAAAAAAGGGGACAGGCGTCAATTAGCATACCTCAAAGCAAAAATATTTTACGATCGCAAAAAAAATAGGGGCAGAGACTATTTATCTGTCGGTAAATTGGTATAAGGTAAAGCAATGACCCCAACCGTATTTAAATAGAATTGTGCCTTTTCTTTTTTTCGATGAAGTTCTGCATTAACTTCATTTTTTTTCCTTAAAGGCTTCTCAAAATCGTACCATGGAGAGTACTTTTTTCCTTTCAATGCAGGATGAAATCATGGATTGTCTGTTATCTTTTTATTCTGTTTTCTACTCATAAATTATCAATGTGATTGTTGTGGGATTGTACGAGCGTATTTTTTAGCAAAAAATCGAAAGAAACTGAAAAATGAGTGAACAAAAAAATTTACTACTCTCAAACGTAATTTATTAACATTATACAAAAATTCTTTAAAATTCGCTAGTTAAAACTTGTGGCGGCGGGAGGACTTGAACCTCCGACAAAGGCCTTATGAGAGCCCTGCTCTACCTCTGAGCTACGCCGCCAAGATTAATCTTTGCAGAAGGTTAGGAGCCATTTCTCAAGATAAATATCTACTGCCTAACTATTGCCTAACTTCCAGGAATCTAATTAGTAAAAGGGAGAATATACCATGCCAAGTTTGAGATTCAATCATGGTTCATACTTTGCAGTCTTCTCTATAGCTGGAAGAAAGATATGGAAGAAAATAGGAAGAGTAGACAAGAGAGAAGCAAAGAGAATTCTCAAGAAGCTGGAGCTGGAATTTGAGAGAGATAGATTAAATCTAAGAGAGCTAAAGCAGATATCACTATTTGATTATGCTGAGAGATACTTAGAGTACACGAGAACTAACAAAGCTGTTAGCTCTTATGAGAGAGAGCGGAAGATTCTAGATCATATAAAGAGATTCTTTAGCAACTTACCTCTAACAAAGATGGATACTCAGAAAATAGAGAGTTATAAAACAAAGAGAGTAGCAAATGGATTGAAACCTAGAACAGTGAATAAGGAGCTGTCAGTATTGAGATTCATGCTAAGAAAAGCAGTTGAATGGAACTATCTAAGTGAGAATCCATATAGAGGTATTAAGATGCTTAAGCCAGCTCATGAGCCTGTTAGGTTTCTCTCAGTACAGGAAATAGATAAGCTAATAAGCAATGCAAGTGTTCACCTTAAACCTATATTGGTAGTGCTGAGGAATACAGGCATGCGCACGCATGAGCTACTAAATCTTAGGTTTAGTGATATTGATTATGAGAGAAGAATAATTCTAATCAGGAGCCACAAGACAAACAATTTCAGAGCAATCCCACTGAATGAAGAGTGCTATAAAACATTGGTAAGGCTCCAAGATAAGTTCCCCCATCCTAACACAGAGAGAATAATATCTAGAGCTGAGCACCAGAGAAATTATGTGTTCTGCAAGTTAGATGGTAGCAAACTAGAGAAGATAACAAATAGTTTCAATAAAGCCTGTAAAAAAGCTGGCATCAAAGCATCTCCCCATACTCTAAGACATAGCTTTGCCTCTCACCTAGTTATGAATGGTGTTGATCTAGTATCTGTTAAAGAATTGCTTGGTCATACTCAGATATCTACCACAATGATCTATGCACATCTTTCACCTAGTTATAAAGCTAGTACAGTAGAAAAATTGCCCTGGATTTGATTACGATTTAAACTGTACATAAGGTGGTAACAAAGCAATGTTTGCTCCTTCTGTAGCTCATATAGAAGGAATATACAATAACTTTTTAACCATACTATGTATTGGATGTGCTAAGAGAGTCATTATTCATAACCTTATGATATCAATAGGACTTACTCTAGTTCTTTTATTCTCTTTAGTTACGCCAATCTATTCTCAGACAGCTCAAACATACATAGATTCAGGAAGTAAAAAACATAGACAAGGTGATTATAGGGGAGCTATAAAGGATTACACCAAGGCTATAGAGATTAATCCAAAAGATGCAGAGGTATACTATGGTAGAGGGCTTACTAAATTATATTTAGGTCAAAAAGATAGTGGATGTTTGGATTTATCCAAAGCTGGAGAATTAGGATACTTTAAGGCTTATGATTTCATAAAACAATATTGCAATTAGTACAATCATGGGGATTCTACAGCACTGGGCATACAGGAGCTAGTAATAGAGGAAGTGGAAAAGGAAGATGAAGTCAAGCAAGAAGAGTCAAATTAGATCATTGCTTGCTTGAATGTGTTTAGAATAAACAAACAATATATGTAATGATAATAAAAGGAATATCTAAATCCTAAATCTTAACATCATGAGAAAAACACTACTTACCATAGCTCTTTTATTCTATTTAACTCCAACAATCTATTCACAGACTGCAAAAACTTACCATGCAAAAGGTCTTGAAAAATTTGATCCAGGCGATTATAAAGGAGCTATACAGGACTACAATAAAGCTATAGAGCTTAATCCAAAAGATGCAGATGCATACTATAATAGAGGAATTGCAAAAGGTGACCTCGGAGACTACAGGGGGGCTATACAAGACTACAATAAGGCTATAGGGATTAATCCTAATTATGTAGATGCATACTATAATAGAGGGGTTGCAAAAAGTGACCTCGGAGACTATAAGGGAGAAATACAGGACTACAATAAAGCTATAGAGCTTAATCCTAACTTTGCAATGGCATACTATAATAGAGGGGTTGCAAAAGTTAAGTTAGGAGACTACAAGGGAGCAATACAGGATTTTAACAAAGTAATTGAGATTAATCCAAAAGATGCAGATGCATACTATAATAGAGGGTTAGCAAAAGCTTTGCTAGGAGACTTCGAGAGAGCAATACAGGACTACACTAAAGCTATAGAGCTTAATCCTAACTTTGCAATGGCATACTATAATAGAGGGGTTGCAAAAAGTGACCTCGGAGACTATAAGGGAGAAATACAGGACTACAATAAAGCTATTGAGATTAACCCAAAGTATGCAAAGGCATATAATAATAGGGGCCTTGCAAAAATACAATTAGATCAGAAAGACAGTGGATGTCTGGATTTATCCAAAGCTGGGGAATTAGGAGCTGATGAGGCCTATGATGCTATAAAACTATTTTGTAATTAGTACAAACAGGGGGAGATATATGAATCTCAAAAAGTTATCTAAACCTATAAAATTTCTTGTCATTTACTTCAATCAATTTCTTATTCCACAGATCCATATATTATATTTATCTGATTAACTCATCTAAGGAAATATATAAAAGTTTAAGATTGTAGAATAGTAGCCTAGTTTTTAACCCTAATTAGCTGAATCAATCTCACTTATCTTGGAATCCAACCAATCTCTTAATTCTTGTAGCTCCATGCGACCTAGAAGAGTAATGTCATATTCTTCCTTTGAACCAGATGTAAACTCTAATGTAAAGTAGCTAGAATCTTTTATATCATAATAAACTAGAGAAATCTCAGATTTGGTGAAGCGTTTCTCCATGGCTAGGTCGGCATCAAATTGTCCTTGTTTAATGTATGAATCAACTAAGCGCTTTAGCTTTCCATAGGCAATTCTTGCATTCCTCCTTTGGCTGGTGCGCTCTATTCTTATTACCAGCTCCATATTATTGCCATGCTTGGGACAAGTTGAAGGCTTGTCATAATTAAATAGAGTCCTCAATCTTGTACTACCTCTGTCAATATAATTGCAGTCTTGACATTGCAAAAACAACTCTTCAGATAGAGGATCTTTATACTTGACCTTGTTTGAATCCTGTGCTTCATCAAATTCTTTACAATCATTCAACCAATTATACAATTCCTCTGTCTCTCTAATATTCAACTTATCAAGAGTGTATTGCTGAGTATGCCCAGTATGGTACTGGATGTTAATAGCTTTACTATTCATATTCATCAAAATAGAATATAGATCATCTCTAACAAAACTAGGGGTCTCATCTCCACTCCAACCCTGATCAATTTTATAATCTAGACTTTGCTTTACTCTTGTTAGGATTTCTTCTATATTATCAAGCTCTTTTGTAGATATTCCCAATAGCTCAGACTCTTCATCTCTAGCCATAAAAACCTCCTACATAAAATAGTCTGCTTAGATTTATGCTTTGGAATTGTTAATACTAAACCAAAGGGGTAATCTAGAATTAATATAGTTATAAATATCAATACCAAGTTTAGCATAATCCATTACCATTATCTTTTATGTTCTCTAATAGACAATGTTGTAGATAGTCTTCTCTTTGAATTAGTAGATTCTTAGGTTGTTCATTTTACTATTCACTGCACAAATATAGACCTACCATCTCCTATTTTGCCTACTATTTATTAGATATTGGGTTAGCATGTATACCATAATAGAGATTTCCACCTTAGAAATATATCTTAGATATGTTCCTCTAAAGCTTAGTGAGAATCGGGGATAGTGTGTTGATTCTGAATGTTACATCAGAATAGAAGGGTATGAAGTAATTAATAATAAAGCATTGGGTACAAAGGAGTTAGTAATAGAATAAGTTGAAGTTGATGGAAGGCAGGGGTAAGCGAATCCTAAGACAATAGTATTGAAATACTCCCTTTAGAAGTCATCTAGTAGGCCTTTCTCCTTTGACTTTTCCAACATGTTTAAAACTAGGCTTTCTTCTAACATATTCCATTTACTTAATTTTGAATTCCATGAAAAACCCAAATATTCTGAATAGGTTCCTTCTTGGAGAGGAACCTCATACTCTACATATATCAATAGTAGCTCCCTTGGGATCACATCTTTTTCAGAGATAAATCTCCAAAACGTCTGACCACTTCCCAATTTAACAACCACATCTTCAGTATACATAAGTATATTGTTATACAAATACATTAACCCAATCTTCTTCTCCACAGGATCTCCTCTATTATCGAATGGGATTATCTTAAGCTTAAGACCCTTAGCTTGAAATCCTTTGTTGATTATGCTAAATGTTAAACCTTTCACATTCTCAATTATCTCTTCCTCGGGGTGGTTAATGTGTATTTCAGGAAATGACCTTACTATGTAATCCTTCTGTATTATACTAACCTGGTTTTCTAGTGTCTTTAATGATTCCCATGTTAATACTACATAGAATAAAGTTACTATTACTAAGACAATGGTTACACCAGCAATAATAATATTACCAAATTTTTGATTTACATTTGTAAGCCAATTAAAAAGTCGCTTTGTCAAAGTTAGTACACTCCAAGCTTCACTAGTATATGCTTAATACCTGAGTTAAATCAGATTTGATACATACACATATTTAAATTATAAAAGCATCTTCTCTATTGTCTGCCAATTATCAAATATAGGGTCAACATATATACCCTAAGACAGACTTTTAATAATAAACATGTATAAGTGCATAGGATTACAAAAGTTAGGGTCAAGTAGGGGTAGTATGTTAGTCCTGATTGATCCTAAAAAGCTATGATTTTAGACCCATCTAGGCCACAAATCTCTTTGAAGTCTTAAAAGCCTTCTTTACACTCTTAGGTCTAATTTCTATCCAATGTCTGGATAATCTGTACTGTTTCAGCTCAGGCATATCATCATATGGTGTGACCCCAATTTCCTCAAGCCAATCCCAAACTCTGGGATATAGAGTCCAAACATATGCCTCATCCTCTGCTGGATTAAAGCTTATTACAGTCTCCTGTTCTATTAGAGGAATTTTGGGGCAATGTATATGCTCATCAGCCTCAATTATAACTAGATTCTCTGTACTCATTCTCCACATCTACCTCCTTAATTTTATATACTAAAAACTTATATAGCTATGTCTAAAATTAGACAGCTATACCATTTATAAACTACCTCCATATATGCAGCAATAACTAAAATTATAACTACTGCTATTTCTACCCCTACGTCTTCCCCAAACAATAATATTATAACACAACTCGTCAATAAAGTCAAG
>JALLOG010000319.1 GCA_027717645.1 Desulfobacterota bacterium AH_259_B03_O07 | reverse complement strand
CTTGATAGGTGCTCCGTTTGGTTTTCTTGCTGAAACAATATCCGATTGGCTTATAACGAGAGATAGTTTAGTTGCGAAATATGCAGCCCATATCATAAACCCCATGAGGAATTTTGTACATGATAGAAATATAGTATTGTGGAATCCCTTGACAGGTCATTTCGAATTTAGTGGACCATTTACTGTAAATGCGAGTAAAGACAAGGCGATCGAACTTTCCTATCCATATTTTATGGAATCTCCACTGCCACTGGGGAGATTTACGGGATTTATTGAGGCCGCAGACATGAAGAAAAATCTAGGGGGAGGTGAGTTTGTTTTCTATCACGTAAGAATGGACTTTCCATCCTCGAACGGTCTTTGGGGTATGTATTTAAGGATTTCTCAAGCGGGAGTTGAGAATATAACTGTGGGTGATGATAACATAAGCAGCGGTTATGAATTTGCTAACATTCTGGTAGGGAGCAAATTCCTGTTATATAAAACCCATAACACCGTTTTTTCGGGTGGAATGGATTTGATAATTCCTACCGCGTTTAAAGATAACGTAGGTAGATTAGAGACTCTAATCATGTTTAGGAGAGATTTCCCTTTATATCTACAAAAAGCGTGGACATTTACTCCTTACTTGGCAGCGGCGGCGTGGAAGAGGTGGTACAGCATACAAGCGAACATTGGGGTGGACTTTGTAACACGCGCCGAAAAGTTGGAGGGCAATGATTTTGAACTGAGATTTAAGTATAGCGCGGCAGCCGGTGTAAACATACCAATTCCGACGGCTCCTATACTTTTTGTTGAATTCGACGGATATACCTTAGCGACAGCAACAAGTTTGAAAAAGACCGATCTTTTCATTACCTCAGGAGTAAGATTTGGGGAAAAGTTTAGTCCTGGATTGGGTGTGCAAATACCCCTTTCTGGTCCGACTTCTGAAATAGCTAATGTAAGTTTTATGGCTGATATACAATTAAGGTTTTGAGTTTGAGGCAACATCATACATTAATGCTATTTCTTGTATTTTGACTTCATAATGCCCTGTGGCTGGCTACGGAATTACAACAGTCATTGCAATGGCAGGCCCCAGAAGTTTTGTTGCGAACAGTTCGACGAGCTCAGTTTAGACTCAGTGAAACAATCTCAAGAGATACATAGAGATCGCTCTGTTTGAGGTCGCGATGACAATATGTGTATAGGGTTTGCTTCGTTGTGGAGCCTCCGCTCAGTGTAAGCGAAGTGATCCTCGCAACAATCGTCAGGAGTATCTTTTTATATTTAAATCCCCTACAGCAAGCTGTAAGGCTATTCGTTACTTTAGATTTTTAACGAACTTGTTAATTGGAATTGCAGCAAGCGTCATCAGTTTAAGGGTACCTCGGGATCCTAGTTCAATAGCCACCTTGGAAATAGCC
>JALLOG010000318.1 GCA_027717645.1 Desulfobacterota bacterium AH_259_B03_O07 | reverse complement strand
CCGGGATCATAGTGCTTTTGTCTGCAACAACGCTAAGCCCCCCTATGTCTGTGTATATGCCTTGCTGTTCGGAGGTGCCAAAGCCTTGGAACACTACGTTGTCCCCATCTAGTGAGGGGACACCAATGCCCGTAAAGGTTCCCGTCCCGCCTGGGATCGGGGTATTCGTATCGGCAACCTTTCTAAATGTAAAAGTGCCAATTCCACTGTAAGCGGGTTTAGGAATTATTAAAACCACTAAAAAAACTATTAATCCTGCTAAAATTAATTTTGATCTTTCCCTCATGGCATCCTTTCCCCCTTATTTCCATTTGCGGTTATTATTGCCGCTATAAGCCCTGCAACATCTCCATCGGCGATATCAAATATAGCCGAATTAGCGGCGCATGGCACCACTAGAATGAAAACAATATACATACATATGTTAAGATTATTATATTTTCGAGTTTGTATATATCAATGCTTATTATTATACACTAATCTAGAATTACCCTTTAAAACTTTTCAACTCCATTTTAAGCTTATGAAATTTCTGTATAATTTAAAATCCTTTGTTAATTTCACTTCCCACCTTTTTTTATCACTCCTTCCTTTTTTAACTTATCCACTATAAGATCTCTTACAAAAGGCGAATGTTAAGTCCTTTCTTAAAACAATTCTAATCAATACTTAGAGAATTTTTCCGATATATTTTTATACCAAAACATATATTTATTATTACAATGACCGAAACAACTTTTGAAAAGCAAGTATTGAAAATGCTTTCCCATATGGAAGAAGGTATAAATGCTATGAAGCAAGAAATAGATTTGATTAAAGAAAGAGTAGTTGATGATTCTATTCTATCAGATGATGATAGAGAAGATTTACATGAAGCTCTTAAAGAAAAAAAGGAAGGCAAACTTTTAACTAAAGACCGAGTGTTTGGTTAAAATGGTTCTTTTCCAAGCTGAGTTCTCAACTAGAGCAAACAAGCATATTAAAAAACTAGATAAATTAATGAAGAAGAGAATCAAGGATAAGATTGACAATCTTGAAGAAGACCCTTTTCCGAAGGAAGTTGAAAGGGTCCAAGATTTTGAGCATGGAAAGGCTTTCAGAGTCAGAGTTGGAAATCACAGAATTCTTTATCTTGTAGAATATAATCCTAATAGGCTTATTATTGCTAAGGTTGATAAAAGACCAAGAGTATATCAATAAAACATTTTCTATCGGATTCATTTACTTCTCCCCACCCTTATAATATTTCTCTTTCTTATTGAGCCAATATGTCAAGCCCCAAATTTAGGTGCACTTTTACAGTTAGTCTTTTCCGTAGGGTACTGAGCTATCAAGTTCCGTAACTCTTTAATTGACTTAAACCGAGCTTGACAAAAATGGAGCAGTACAAATGGGCTATAAAACAATTAAACAAGGAGC
>JALLOG010000317.1 GCA_027717645.1 Desulfobacterota bacterium AH_259_B03_O07 | reverse complement strand
AAAGATTTTTAGCTGTAGGAATTGATTTAATAAATCCTAATTTTTTGACAGCCCTTGATTTTTGTTTCTCGTTTCATGCTGAGTTTATCGAAGTATGTATCAAGACAAAGAAAATAAAATATTAAACGATGTATCCCCGATTAAAACATTCGAGGATGACGGATGAGTAAATTTCGAGAAAATTCATAATTTTTTTGGATTCTGTCTCGACTTACGTGACATCTACGATTACGAGGAGTAAAGTGACAAACCAAACTCTATTAGATTCCTCACTAGGTTCGGAATGACACTTTTTGTCAGATTGCTTCACGGAGTCTATACTGAGCTAGCCGAAGTGTTCGCAATCACGGGAAAGAAACAACCCTGTAGCAAGCTACAGGGAATTATTATGTTAAAACTCTACATATACCAATTAATTCCGAGTATCATTCTATAAACTAAAATAGAACCGGCAGATTGCATAACATGGGAGAAATAAAATTTGGCATCGTTGCTCCGGCAGGTGAAGAACCAAAAAAGCTCTTGGATTTTATCAAGCGTTCGGAAGACTGTGGGTTCAATAGTTTCTGGGCCGGAGATCATATGACTTTCATGAGACCAGTTGCATATGATGTCATGTCGACACTTACCGCTGCAGGAATGATCACCAATAATATTTTTTTGGCCTCAATATCAGATGCACATAAACACCATCCCGCTGTACTTGCACAACGCCTTTCAACTATCGATCAACTACTAAATGGAAGATTTATTCTTGGCCTTGGACTCGGAGAAGCCATGAACCTCGACCCCTATGGTATAAGTTGGAATAAACCGCTATCACGAATGGTTGAATCCATAAACCTGATCAGGAAGCTTTGGCATAAAAATGAACCGTTTGACTTTGATGGAGAGTTCTTTAAATGTAACCAGGCGATTCTCGGTGCAAAGCCGATCAATGGCAAAGTCCCAATCTACATTGCCGCACACCGTCAAAAGAGCCTTCGTGTTGCCGCTGAGTTGGGTGACGGATGGATCACCCTGCCCCAACCTCCATCTTTGTTCGCCAAAAAAAGGAAGTTGATAAGGGAGTGGATGACAGATACCGGAAAAGATTTTGAACAGTTTGACATCTGCCTCTACATTTTCACATCCATTGCACAGGATCGGGAATCGGCCTATAAAGCGGTAGAGAATTTTAAGCATACTATTATATGGCCGGAGCTTTACGAAGAAGCCTATGGTATCAAACTCCCGGAAGAATATGAAGGTTTTAGTTATATTGATGTACTTCCAATGGATGAAAACTCTAGACAAAAAATCATTGAACTAGGGAAACTCTTTTCGAAAAAGGCTGTTTTTGATTTTAATCTTCTTGGTTCTGCAAAAGATTGTATAAAGAGATTAGAGGAATATATAGATGCCGGGGTTAAACATTTCA
>JALLOG010000316.1 GCA_027717645.1 Desulfobacterota bacterium AH_259_B03_O07 | reverse complement strand
CTGTTCACTAAAACGGAATCTTCCCTGAAAAACCATCAAATAGCTGGGTCTTGCGTACCGAGTTTGAAAAAAGGATGATGTGCAACGTAATCAACGGATCGAGTATTCGACTGTAACCACTGCTTTAATGCTCTTCTCAATCGTAGGATGTCGTATATTCCGTAATTGGAAACCTCTGTTGAATATACAGGTGTTATTTGAAAAACCCCTTGGATTGCGTATTTGAGGGTTCCGACTTTGCTCCCGCTGTTTTTCGCAGTCGCTTCTTAATGAGTTCATCCTTAGAAATAATTGAGGCATCAAAAATCTTGGCTGTTGCAACAATAACACAATTAGTATTATATTTTATTAAAAGATATTCCAGGAACAACTATTATATCTAGGATGCCATCTACTGTTTTCAGATCATTGATAAATTTAACCGTATCTTTTAGTCTCTGGGCATGGTCATATACAAGTATAATTGCACTATCGTACATTGATGTTTCATTAAGGTAACCTGGTACATCGGCTAAAATTTCCTCTTGTACCGCAGACACTTGCTTCTTTTCACCTATATACTTTACTTCTACTATCAATCTTAATTCAGGTATACCAAAATCTGGTTTATAAGATTTAATCCCAAAAGTTGGTAAAGTATCTTCACGTTCTAATAGGTCAAGATGTGAACGTAACATAATCCATAGTATATCCTGAACTTCTTTTTCGTTTGCTGGGGGGGTTTTAATATATTGGCAGCATTCCCTAAAACGTCTAATGATTTGAATTATATGCGTAATTGAGGAAAAAAATTTCGGCAATGTGGGATCCTTTGCGAGTTGACGAACTTTTCCTATAACTTTCAGAAGCTGAGTATTAGATTGGTGTATATAACCACCACGTCCAGAAAAAAAACCTGCTTCTATATAGTTCTTATATTTCAAAGGGGGATAAGAGCTTCTATATCCTGGAACCTCAATACTTGATTCGCCTATTAGCTGGGTGATAATTTCTTCCAATTCTCCATAAAGAAGGGATAATTCATCCAATTCTTCTTGGTTTTTAAATTCATCTTTAACAACTTTTTTGGCAACTTTATGAAAGTTTTCTAACTTTTCTAATATTTCTTGATAATCCATTAGCTTAATATCTTAACACGAAACCTTACGACTCATCCTTTTATATTTAGGAAGCAATTTATCATGTAGAATTTTTTATATGTTTTTTGAATATTTAACCAAAAAAGAAAATGAATTACTTGCACACCCAGGCCGCAAAAAGGTTGCTCTGCAACGATTCTATTTCTTCAGATCGTTCTTGCCAGCGTTAATACTTCATCTCATTAAAAACAAAAAAGCCCCATGATTAACAGGAAGGTAGCAGGAACCCCGAGGCTCGTATCAGTCCCATGACAACCTAATAAAAAGTAACTCAAACTGCTTCTA
>JALLOG010000315.1 GCA_027717645.1 Desulfobacterota bacterium AH_259_B03_O07 | reverse complement strand
CCCTTCGCAGTTGTCAACAGACCTCACAGTGAGAACATCATTGCTGGTATCGTAGGAATAGATCCTGGGTGTCCGATGGTCTCCAAACACAATACTTGGCTTTGTTGATGCCACATGGCTTTCACCAAACTCGCAAGCGTTTCGAAGCGGAGCTCCTGGTTCTATTGGACCATGGCCTTCATTAAAAAATGGCACTGGAAGTTCACCAGTAAATGTAAACCTTGAAGCACCGCCTCCGATAAGACAGTCGGTATTTGCAACTGTTCCAAACCAGAGATGACCGCCTATCTTTGTTAGCGACCATACATAACCATAGGTAGTTTTAGGGATGCACTCTGTCAGAGGAGGCTCAGGTGTTAGATCGGAGCAGTCGCCTGCTACTGAGTCTGTAATTGGTCCATTATCCTCGGCTCCAATGCCACAGAAACATTCGTCAGGTTCAGCAAATGCCAGAATTTCTGGATTTGAAGAAGAACCGCTTCCATCACTACTTCCATCATCATTGTTGCAGGAAGTGACCATTGAAAGCACAAACAAAATGCCTAGAAAGCAACCTAAAGAGTTTAAAAGGTAACGATTTGACTTATACTTCATCTTATTTCCTCCTTTGATCGATCGATATTTACGTTATATTATATCCTACTTTTTTTAAATAGTATTCAACCCATTTTATGCATAAACCTTTTCTTTCCACATTTTCCTGTAAAGATAAGCTCATGTCAAGAAAACTTTCCTCTCTGACCACATACTTCCTTGAAAACAAAACTTTTTTCCTTCAAGCATAGCCTTAAATTTAACTCGTCCTTGCTCTTTTCTTGTTAATTGACAAACCTCATCTTTAAAGGCTCCTACTTGTCTTCCTTTTAACTTCTCCTTTCAATTTCCTCTCTGTTATGTGACCCAAGCCAAAGCCTTAAGCCTTGTCTCTGCCTTATTATACTCCTCCTGGTAAGCCCAATCTTCTTGAAGCTTTACGATGAACCTCCTACCACTCTTAATGAGTTTCCCAGCTATCAAGAAAAATCTCTGTCTTATCCACTTTCCCATTCGCTTCTTATCCTTTTGTCCTAACACATGTTCCTTAAATAGGTTCATCAGATTGTATGCAAGCATTACTAAATGAAAGTGAGCCACATTGGCTCCATAAAAATGAGAAATGTTTACATCTAATGAATAAGACATAATCCCTTCCTTTATCATATTCTCTACATTTGCTCTCCCATTATAGAACCGCCATACTTCCTCTGGTTTCATCTCTTCTATATTAGTGACGATAACCTGATAGCTGTACCCCATGAGCTCAAAGAGCGTAGGCTGTTTCTTCCTCCTCTTATATGCTCGCTCATGCTCTCGGATGACCACCATTCGTCTAGGAGCCTGCCAGCCTATTCCAATATACCGCATCTCACCAACAGATATTCCTCCACCTATATCTCTAT
>JALLOG010000314.1 GCA_027717645.1 Desulfobacterota bacterium AH_259_B03_O07 | reverse complement strand
AGAGAAGATATAGTTAAACAGCCTTCTTTATGGAATAAGATAAATAAGTGGTTATGGGAGTATCTGTGGCTAATGGGGTCGGTCAAGAGATAGTGACTCTGCTCTGAACTGCCGGATGCTCCCAGCCTATACCCTGTCTAATGGGAAGATGCCTATCAGTGGCTATTATAGACGGGATAAAGGGTATTGGCAGAACCATAAAATCAAAGACATAAAGGAGGAGCAAGGAGTTGAAGAATTTATCTGGAGGAATCGATGTTGGCAGTGAGCAGCATCACGTAATAATCATCAATGATGAAGAGAAGATATTGTATGACAGGAAAGTGGCACATAAGTTCAGTGAATTTCGTAAAGCAATCGAAGAATTTAGGGAAATAGAAGCAGGGGAGAAAATGAGAATATCATTTGCGATTGAGGGGAAAAACGGATATGGATCACCATTTGACAGGATATTAATAGAGAGGGGATTTACCTTATACAATGTAGATAATCTCAAATTAAGGAGATTTCGGGAAGTATTTGGAGCAGAATGGAGAAATGACCGTAGAGATGCAAAGATGTTAGCAAAGATGGTGAAGATAAGGGATCAAGTAGAGGCCGACAGAGATAAGGTGTTCATTGAGGTGGAGAAAACACCACTGGTGAATGAAAGGCTTAAGATATTATCAAGGCATCAGCAAAGCTTGATAAATGGGAAGGTGAGTATAGAGAACCGGCTTAGAAAGAGGCTTTTGGAGATATGTCCTGATATCCTGGAGTTTGAAGATACAAATAGCAAGAAGCTTTTGAGAGTATTGATAAAGTATCCTGATCTTAGGAGATATAAGAGGCTTACCATGAGGGGATTAGTGAAGATAAAAAGGATTGGGAGGAAGCAGGCATCATCAATGCTGGAAGGTCTAAGGAAGATAGATTATTTTGGGCAGCTGGCAGATATATATGGAATGATAATACTATCGAATGCTCGGCGAATACTAGAGCTCAAAGAGGAGATCGAGATGATAGACAGGCAGCTGGAAGAGATAGGAAAGGAGAGTAGAGAAGTTAAACGATTAAAGAGTATATCAGGGGTAGGCACAAGGCTCTCCAGCAGGTTAGTTGGAGAGATAGGAGATATCAATAGATTTGAGAATGAAGGGCAGGTTGCGATTTACTGTGGGGTGGCGTGTGTGGATGACGACTCGGGGAAAAGTAAGAAGACAAAAGCTGTTTATAAGGCAAACAAGATATGCAAATCAACGATGATTAATATTGCAGGGTGTACAATAAGGTATGTTTCAGAGTCCAAGGCATATTATGAAAAGAAGCGTGGAGAAGGCAAAAAGCATAACCATGCGTTACGGTGTCTTGCCAGGCAGTTGATAAGAGTGATTTTTAAAATGCTTAAAGAAGATCGAGACTATGTTGTGAAGGAGAGAGTAAAGAAGGCTGCATAGAAAAT
>JALLOG010000313.1 GCA_027717645.1 Desulfobacterota bacterium AH_259_B03_O07 | reverse complement strand
AAGATTAGGCAATAGCACAATATATGGTGTTCAGGTCATTGATAATTAACCTAATGATTAGCTGGACTTACAACACCCCTCGATTAGTTCTTTAGAATATCCCCCATATCATATGGATACATAGGCATGGTTTTCCTAATGCATACCACTATTAATTGAATTGATTGAAATTAATTTATAAGCCTGGACTTTATCAAACACGTTTTAAATATATTAATGAAGGGGTGGGGGAGTGTATAGCGATTAGTTAATGCCAGGGGGTAGGGTATACCCCTAGGGGTTGCCAAGCCACCATACCCCCCACGCTATTTATCTATACCCCTCGATTAGGGCAAAAAAACTCAGGTAACGCAATCCGCATTAAAAGTCATTGAAATTCAACCCTGATTTGTTCTATACTATGGATTAAGTGTCATTAGTTCTTTTCTGGCTCGAGGGGGATGAATGACTATCGCGTGTTAATTAGTGTTTTCGTTGCTATTAATTTAATTCGATAACATATGGAGGTTGTTAAAACGTGAATATCATAACACATATATTTAGCGTTAAATTTATCATAAGCTTTGCCCTGGCGTCAGTTTTCATGACAGCCATTGCCAACAAGCCGGCTAGGGCAGCCACATGCCCATGCCCATTCATCTCGACACTCCTCCAAGCCAAAAAGAATTTCCGGAGGATGGGCGTGCCCTTTCCGCCACCGGCCCTGACTTGCACCGATGCCCCTAGCCTGGGACAGATAGTCGCTACCACCGGCCCTTCCATACCACCTGATGAGGAGGATTTGTTCCGGGTCGCCACAAAAGCCTCCTGTCCAGCCAATGAATTCTGCTGCCTCGCCGTCTACGCAGTCGACCAACCCCCCGCAAAACCCACCCAGAGGGCGGAATTCGATCTCCTCTTCGACATCACGGAGGAACAACACGCAGCGTGCCGGCAAAAAATCAGAGCAATCATACAATGGCTAAACCTTGATTGCCCAGAATAAGCCCCCAATAGCCCATTTGTTCCAAAGTCGCACATACAACCCAAGCCGGGAGGAGTCGAAAAACTCTCCCGTCTCGATCCTGAGGCACCATAAGCTCAATCTTGCCCACTCTGGACACAAGACCCCTTGTATAGTGCCCGCTGCGGTAGCCTACCCTACCGGGGGTTCGCTCCCCTTTGCTCGCACCAAGAGCCTCGTCCATCTCTGCCTCAAGCACCTCCTGCATTACCTTCTCAACCAACACCTTTAAAAAATCTTCCTGCTCTTCCAGAACCTTTTTCAGCTCCTTCTTAGATATGTTATGCTTTCTCCTAGGCATGGGTTTCCCTCCTTTTTTTTGATATTTCCTTTATGGGGAAATACCATGCCTATCACTTTTTGCATAACTTTTAGTACTCTATCCCTCTAAGAATTGGATAGCAAAGTAATATCCTGTTGGGAATGGAAAGCTCTTAAT
>JALLOG010000312.1 GCA_027717645.1 Desulfobacterota bacterium AH_259_B03_O07 | reverse complement strand
TTTATGCATAAACCTTTTATATCTACATTTACGTTTTACATAGCAGACAGGTATTCGGACAGATAGAAAGGTTTGTTTGTAGGTGGTAACAAATCTCTTAATACTTTCGGAAGGAATAAAAAACGCTCAGAAATATACGTCTTTCGGGATATAAACTCCTCTATGGGAGGAATATGATTATCTTTGTGTCGCACAACTACTACCCCATCATCTTATCCTCAACCTCTGCCTTATTTCTTATTACATTGTAATTATTACAATGTAGTCGTAATTCTCATACTGTAAACCATTTCATATCTAGATGTCAATAATAAATTTTTAGTTTTGAGTTCGTTAGATAGTCTTACAATTATATACCACGAGTTGGGATGAGTTGGGGGTGGGAAAAGCAATAGAAAGCCCCAGAGTCTATTATCGGAGGTAGGCCCTGGGGCTTTTTAAAGAAACTCAAACTGTAGTTATGGTATAACCCTTTAACATATGAACAAATTTTAATGAATTGCCCTGGTATGCTTATCCTTTTTCCATCTCCTATTCCCAACGTATATGAGAAAGTGTCTCCCTAAAGATTTATTTACTTTTCTTAACTTTATCCATTTCCTATTTCCAATGTATTTAAGATAAGCCCTTTTTGATTCTATTGTAATCACCTCACCTTAAGTAGTATTTATTCAAATTATAAAGCCCCAGAGTCTGTTACGGGAGGTAGACCCTGGGGCAAACCCCACACCCATGACACCCTAGCAAATAGAAACTCAATCTGTTTCTATCTAAATTATAACCCCATTCTCTATTTTGGGTTATATCTATTAAAAGTTGGAGTGTCACACAATGAAGTAAATTGCATTATAATTACGACCTAAGGTTGATTAAAATGGGTAGAAGATTATCAAAAAGACTAATATTTAGAAAGAAAATTAAATATGGTGTAAACAATCCAAAAAATAATGGTTTAACATTTAACATTTCAGAAAGTGGAATTGCAATTGCAGCCAATAAACTATTTATACCTGGAACTAAAATTATTGCAGCTTTGTTTCTAGACGAAGAAATATTAAAATTTCAGGGTGTTATTATATGGTCAGATTTAGGTTTAAATGGCTATCGCTCCCTAATGGGGATAAAAATAACCAGTCGTCCTGAAAAAATAAAAGATATTTACTCAAAATTAGCTTCGATGAATATCCAATGAAATTGATAATATTTGCTAAAATCTATGAACTGTAACTAAATAAATGAGGTAAGTGTTGTGAGGGCTTCTTCCAATATATACCCATAGAAATTACACCCTTAATGGACTTTGAAATAATGGGTGTTGTTACTACTTTGATTCATATGGTTTGATTTATATAAATAAAGAATCTATTTATCAAGTGGGGGGTGGAGTTGAATGAGTAAAGCAACTCTTTTAACAATTGATGGAATTATAAATCTCCTTTTAGGCATAATCCTAATATTT
>JALLOG010000311.1 GCA_027717645.1 Desulfobacterota bacterium AH_259_B03_O07 | reverse complement strand
GATATTCTGTATTTATCAGGTAGTATCTGGAATATACGATTCTTATATGAGATTGTATTATCAGCTCTAAAGGTTCTAAGCTCTTTTATAGAGAAGATGGACTCAAGCTCTAATTGCTTTGGAACGACTATCCAGGCACTCTCAGGGTCTTTTGCAGGGTTAAAGAATTTCTTATTAAACTTTGGTAGGAACTTATTATTAAGATAATTGTTAGCCTTCACTATAGTGGATATTTTGTAGAGTTTAAGTTCTTTAAGAAGCCTATCCTGCAAGGTTCCAAACAATCTCTCGATTCTTCCCTTGGCCTGAGGGCTTTGTGCAATGATAAGCCCACAACCAAGCTCATTTAATGCCCTTTCAATCTGAGTAGGTCCATAGTCATACTTTAGATTAACTCTCGAGGAGTAATGTCTTTGTGTCGTAAAATGACTTGCCCCGTCAGTGTACAAAGCTACAGGTAATCCCTTTTTCTCTATCAGTTTCTTTATTACCCTCATGTTATTCTCTGTAGAATCACTATCTACAAATAGGGCATATGGAACCTCTCCCGTTGCATCATCTATAGTGGCTATAAGCCAGATGGTGTTGTCTTCCAACCACTTGTACTCAGCATCCATCTGGACTAAGAGTCCACCCCTGGGCATCCTGGCTCTCCTTGTGCGGTGTCTAGGCGCTGATTTGCTCTTCGTCCTAAGACCTGAGCTAAGGAGAAGCTTCCTTAGAGTCTCTCTGGATACTCCTATCCCATGCACTTCGGTGAGGAATTCCCCAAAATGTGAAACGTTAAATCCATTGTATCTGTTCTGGTAAAGGTTAAGGATCTCCTCTTTTGTCCCATTTGCAATAGCTACCTTTGGTATCCTTCCCCTATTGCCGTGTACTATTCCCTTAATATCAGCACTTCTTAACTTTGTTCTTAATTCTTATTACCTGCCTCATTGATATACCAAGCAATGTGGATGCTTCTCTATTCGATATCTTCCTATCTATTGTTCCCTTTATTACTTGATATCTTGTTACTTCCTGCTGGCTCAAAGTTATCACCTCGATCAGTGTTTCTACCTCCTTGTGGATAATTCCTACTTACATTGGAAATTATCCAAAAACACCCCAGGGGTGACATTTTCACTTTGCAAACACAGGCCTAATTTTTATTCAATGGTTGGTTCACCTTACCTGCTTGATTTCCATACACATTTAGGTTTCTACATTTATCACCGCACAAACCACCAAAGCCACGTTTGTTGCCAATGGCGCACCGGATAGGAGATTGTCAGCAATTCCAGAAACAGTGTTACCGAATTAAAGTCGCTGTGCCAGATGCAACAACAACTAGATCTGCACTTTCGGCCAGCCTCATAGGGCTGAATCCCGACTTCCGATAGATTGGATAGATGTCGGTAGACAATCCCTTTTGAAGATAGGTGTCTAAGAAGTGAAAGGTTATCGTGACTAATATAGAAGAGATGTCACCTGAAGAGTCATGGAGGTTTTATAATGGCAGGGCAAATGTAGAGAATATGATAAAGGAAGGGATT
>JALLOG010000310.1 GCA_027717645.1 Desulfobacterota bacterium AH_259_B03_O07 | reverse complement strand
CAGCAACGTCAATAGAAAGAGCGAAAGGAAAGTGGGGACATTTGATGTCACAGGATGAAGAAATACCTGTTTCAGAAATCCTAATTGCAATAAGTTTAGTCCAGTAGCTCCTCTTGATCTAGTAGGCAGGGTTGGGGCTTTTGAGGGTGCTTTTCATCATCACTGTGGGATATTTAGACCTGAGGCCCGATGTATCATGAAGTCAGTGGATCATCATTCATTTTGTAAGGTGTGCGCGGAGGAGATCAGAAAAAATATTTCAATTGGTATTTAAATCGGTGGATTTTGTGGTTGATAAGTAATACGATAAATAACTCCCCGTTTATCGTCCGAGACGTATAGACTGCCATCGGTTCCTACTATCACATCAACTGGTCGTCCCCACGCCCTTGTTCCCTCGAGCCATCCGGTAGCGAAATCTTCAATCCCTTGAGGTTCCCCACCTTTCATCGCGATTCTAACTACTTTATAGCCGGTCGGGATTGAGCGATTCCAAGAGCCGTGGTAAGCAACTAATAGATCTCCTCGATACTCCTCGGGAAAGAGCTCCCCAGTATAAAAACTTAATCCTAGGGGTGATGAATGCGCTTGGAGTTCAGAAACAGGCGGTGTAGTGTTTTCGCAAAGCTTAGAATTGTCATACTTCGGATCAGGTATCCGATCTCCATAGCAATAAGGCCAACCGTAATTTTTCCCATCCTTTATTATATTTATCTCATCGGGTGGAAGATTATCGCCAAGCCAGTCTCTCCCATTATCACTGGCCCACATCTCTCCAGTTTCTGGATGCCAGGCTATCCCCACTGAATTTCTAAGACCCTTTGCAAAGATCCTTCCATCTTTTCCGTCAGGATTAAATTTTAGGATTGCCGCTCGCCTCTTGTCTTTTTCTTCACACACATTGCAAGAAGAGCCAACGGAAACGTACATCTTTCCATCTGGACCGAAACTCACCGTTTTTGTAAAATGACCACTCGTGGGAAGGTTTGGTACTAAGACTTCCTTTTGGCCCGGATTGGAATTTATTCCATTATATTTAAATCTTACGATTTGATTTGATTCGCCAACATAAATATATCCATCGTAGAATGCAATACCGTTAGGCTTATGGAGACCTTTTATAAAATTTAATATTTTATCAGCCCTACCATCTTGATCATTATCGGGTAGTGCTACGACTTTACCTTTCCTCAATGATGTTGCAAATAATATTCCATCTGGGCTAAATGCCATAAACCGTGGACTACCAAGATCTGAGGCAAATTCTTCAATTTTGAATCCTTCTGGTACTTTTAGACGATCAAGTGATGCGAAAACTACGGTTGGAAACAAAATTAAAATACTAAGTAGAGTTGACTTTATGAAAAATATTCTCATGATTAGAATTCTGCAGGAATCGGTCTCCTTATCAAAAAAACTTTAATATGATGTATCAGTTGTCATTTCTGTAGCTGTTACGTAATTCGGGGAAAGAATTTGTAAATTTTAAATTATTTTACTTTGTCTTGATACAAAGTAACAAAAATCAAGGGCTGTCAAA
>JALLOG010000030.1 GCA_027717645.1 Desulfobacterota bacterium AH_259_B03_O07 | reverse complement strand
TCCTATTCTTCAAATAATTATCAAAAACCTCAAAAGACTCTTCATCAAACAGAACTTTAACATAAACACTGATAAGCATCATGAAAATAAAAGTTCATATTACATCCATAACCTCGCTTCAAAAATTAATGTTGTTTTTTATAGAATACCCCCGCCCCAAAGGGTTATAAGCTCTTGATACATCCATTTAATCACTTAGTCAACTATCATAGATCCTTATTGAACATGTGAATTTTAAGAAGCTAGAAATATAAAGATATTTATTATTTGCGTAATTAGACAATATTTTAATACCTTATATTATATATTTTACTACAAATTTGTGATTTTTGTTTAAGCAAGAGAATTATTTTACCGTAACTTACCTCTGCGAAGAGCTTTTTTATAGATTAGAAATATTAAATTTATTATATTATTGATTGTCACTTATGAAATATTAGGAAGTCTGACATAAATCCATGAGGTATGATCCAATAAATAATCATTATTTAAATCAGATGACACGATTTTAAAAAAATCTAATTAAACTCCTTATTTTGGAACTGATTTGCAACTCAGGTACTATTTATCGCTATGTCAAATGTAAATACTTCCACAATAATCGGTGGTGGGTTGGCTGGAACAGAAGCCGCATATCAAATCGCAAAGAACGGATTTAAGGCTAGGCTTTATAAAATGAGGCCAAAAGTGTCAACCGCTGCACGTAAAACCTCATTTCTCGGTGAGCTTGTCTGTAGTAATTCTCTAAAATCCTACTCTACGCTTAATGCCAGTGGAATATTAAAAGAGGAAAAGAAAACAACATTAGCTCGATGTTTAATATGGTGGGATTTCAAACAAGGCTCAGGTATCCAGAACAAAAAAGAGTATTTAGAATGATACCGGGACTTGAAAATGCGGAATTCATGAGATATGGAAGCGTTCATAGGAACACCTTTATAAATTCTCCGAAAATTATCCATCCTACCCTTCAATTAAAAGGGATTGAATCGATTATCTTTACAGGACAATTGGTGGGTGTCGAAGGATATGTAGAATCAGCCGCCATGGGTATTATTGCAGGAATCAATGCTGTTAGACTTTTAGAAAAAGTAAAACCCCTAGTACCCCCCAAAGAAACTGCAATTGGATCTCTAGTTAGATACATCACAGATCAAAATATTACTGACTTTCAGCCCATGAACATTAATTTCGGTTTATTTCCAGCGGTTAGCAATGGCAAACCTAAGTCCTTAAGGAGCAAACTAATAGGAGAAAGAGCTATCTCTAACCTGTATGAGTTCAATGATTGCATTTTAACTTAATTGGGCTAATGAGTTTCTAGATTTATATAAGACGATGACACATATTTCAGTCTTGATTCTTTAAAGCCGTGAAAATGACCTTTCAGGAATTAATTCTAAAATTGCAAGATTACTGGTCAAAAAATGGTTGTATTATAGTTCAACCATACGACATAGAAAAAGGTGCAGGCACATTTCATCCTGCAACATTTCTTAGATGCTTAGGCCCTGAACCTTGGCAAACAGCATATGTGGAACCTTCCAGAAGACCAACAGATGGGCGGTATGGGGAGAACCCCAATAGACTTCAGCGCTATTATCAATTCCAGGTTATAATGAAGCCTTCTCCAAATAATATACAAGATCTATATCTAGACAGCTTACGCTCACTTGGCGTAGATCCACTTTCACACGACATTCGATTTGTAGAGGATGACTGGGAATCCCCTACTCTTGGGGCATGGGGGTTGGGTTGGGAAGTTTGGCTTGATGGTATGGAAATAACTCAATTTACCTATTTTCAGCAAGCTGGTGGGATTGATTTAAATCCAATTTCAGCCGAAATTACATACGGTACAGAAAGAATCGCAATGTATCTACAAGGAGTTGAAAGCGTATATGATCTCGAATGGATTAGTGGTGTTACATACGGCGAAGTTCATCTTCAAGATGAAATTGAATTTTCAAGATACAACTTTGAAGAATCAACACCACAAATGCTGAGAGACTTATTTGATATGTTTAAAATTGAGTGCGAGCAATTAATTGTTAAGAAACTACCACTTCCAGCATATGATTATTGCCTCAAGTGCTCTCATACCTTCAATCTTCTTGATGCACGTGGAGCAATTGGTGTTGCTGAACGTTCAACCTACATTGGAAAGGTTAGAAAACTCGCGAAGATGTGTGCGGAAACATATTTAAACGAAAGAGAGGAACTTGGTTTTCCACTGATTAAAAACAACCCATGGAAAAAGATTTAATCCTTGAAATAGGAACTGAAGAAATTCCAGCCGGATTTTTGGAAGGTGCTGTTGATAGTTTGGCCAAAATATCAGAGCGGGAACTCAAAGACAATCTTCTATCCTACAAAAGCATCGAGACCTATGCTACGCCACGAAGGCTGGCAGTAAGGGTTCTTGGTTTAACCGACAAACAGAGCGATAACATAGTCGAAGTAACGGGTCCTCCAAAAAGGGTTGCATTCGATGAAGGCGGCAAACCCACGAAGGCCGCAATTGGATTTGCAAAAGCTCAAGGAGTAAGTGTTAAAGAGTTGGTTATTTCAACGAGTGAGAAAGGTGAATTTGTAACTGTAAGGAAAGAGATAAAGGGAGAAAAGAGCCAGAAGATATTAAAAAACCTACTTCCAAAAATAATCCTTTCATTACCATTTAAGAAATCAATGAGATGGGGGGAATGTAAAACTACTTTTGCACGGCCAATTAGATGGATACTCGCAATATTCGGAAGTAAAAGAGTTGCATTCAATTTGGAAAGTATAAAGAGTGACTCAAAAACATGGGGACACAGATTTATATCTCCAAAGTCCTTCAGAGTTAAGAATTGGGAAGAATACATAGAAGGGCTCCAGGAAAGATATGTTATCCTCGATCAGAATAAGAGAAGAAAAATCATTAAAGATAGGGTTGAAAAACTCGCAATCGAGCTAGGCGGAATCGCAGTTGATGACAATGAATTGCTTGAGATCACATCTCAGCTAGTTGAATACCCATCTGTGCTAATCGGCAATTTTGATACTGAATTTCTTGAATTGCCAGAAGAAGTCCTAATAAGTGTAATGAGACATCATCAAAAATACTTTCCGGTTTTTTCTAAATCAAATAATGACGAAAACCTTTTACCTCATTTTATTTTTGTTAGTGGAACTCCGGTAAAAGATCCTAAGGTAGTAATTAAGGGAAACGAAAGAGTGATCAAAGCCAGATTTAAAGATGCAAGATTTTTTTTCGATGAGGACACTAGACACCCTCTCTCAGATAGACTTGAGAAACTTAAAAGCATGATTTTTCTTTCAGATCTCGGCACCTATTATGATAAAACTGGAAGATTGGCGGATTTAGCTGAAACCATAGGAAAAAAGCTCGGCTTTCAAGATTCCATTCAAGACATAAAACATGCAGCAAAGCTTTCAAAGGCCGATCTTGCTACGAATATGGTATGTGAATTCCCGGAACTACAAGGAATTATGGGTAAATACTATGCTCTGATATCGAATGAAAAGGGAGAGGTTGCAAAAGCGATTGAGGAGCAATACATGCCTTCCACACGCGAGGGAAGACTTCCGGAAACATATATAGGTAGTATTCTAAGCATTGCGGATAAAGTGGACAACATTACGGCATGCTTCCTATCCGGACTTACTCCCACTGGCACTAGAGACCCCTACGCCCTAAGAAGGCAAGCAATAGGAATAGTGAACATAATGCTTTCTAAGGAATTTCATCTCGATTTAAACGAAATTTTTAATTACAGCTTAAAGTCATTTCGGGATGCGCATATGAAAAGTCTATCCCCCGCCAAGCCAGAAACCACTTTGAATGAAATCTTAGAATTCATGACTGAGAGATTTAAGAATCTAATGTTGTCTTATGAGTTTCCTATCGGGGTAGTGGATGCTGTGTTAGCTACCGAATTTGATGATGTTGTTCAAACAAAAAAGAAGATAGAAGCGCTTACTGACTATTATAGGGCTCCAGATTTTAATCCCCTCGCTATTGCATTTAAGCGTGTTGTAAACATTGTAAAGAATCAACCTAGAGAAAGCTTTAGTCATGAAAGCTTACTTGAAAACGCAGAAACACAGCTCTTTCATGAATACCGTGACGTAAAACAAGCTGTGGAAGAAAATGTGTTAAGGGAAGATTATACAGGAGCACTCCAACTGATGAAGAAATTGAAGGAACCTATTGATATCTATTTTGATGAGGTGCTGGTTATGGATGAGGATGAATTAATAAGAAATAATCGTCTTTCTATGCTTTGGGAAATTAGAGATCTTTTCTTTAAAGTAGCCGATTTTTCAAAAATAAGTACTTGAATATGGCAAACACTAGACATAAAAAAAGTATGATTAGAAAAAGGGTCTCGAAGCGTAAATCGGGGACAAAAAATGTTTATTTCTTTGGAGGGGGAAAAGCAGACGGACGAGGTGACATGAAAGACCTCCTGGGAGGAAAAGGAGCGGGGCTCGCAGAAATGTCAAACCTAGGAATATCAGTGCCTCTAGGATTTACCATTTCAACAGATGTTTGCCGCATTTTCTATGAAAATAATAAGAGACTACCCAAGAATATAGAAGAAGACATAGATGGACATTTGAACAAACTAGAACAACTGTCAGGTAAAAAGTTTGGTCATTCTCAAAATCCTCTTCTAGTTTCAGTTCGCTCCGGCGCAAAATTTTCTATGCCTGGAATGATGGATACTGTATTGAACCTTGGACTTAATGACAAGACAGTTCAGGTACTTTCAGATTTGACGGGTAACCCGAGATTTGCATGGGACGCGTATAGAAGATTTATACAGATGTTCAGCGATATAGTTTTAAAGATCGACAAAGAACAATTTGAGAAAAGATTAGAAAAAATAAAACGAAAATACAGAGTTAAACTGGATGTTGAGCTTTCTGCAAAAGCTTTGAAGGAGGTTGTTGGGGATTATAGAAAACTTGTAAATAAAAAATCTAAAAGGGATTTCCCGCAGGATCCGAGGAAACAGCTATTCAGCGCCATTAATGCAGTTTTCCTCTCTTGGAATAATCCAAGGGCCGTATTTTACAGAAAACAATATGATATCCCTGACGACATAGGAACTGCTCTAAATGTGCAAATGATGGTTTTTGGTAATATGGGTGATAAGTCAGGAACCGGAGTAGGTTTCACGAGAGACCCAGCAACGGGGGTTGATCAACTTTATGCGGAATACCTCTTGAATGCCCAAGGTGAGGATGTAGTTGCGGGTATTAGAACTCCAAAGCAATTAGAATCGTTACATCGAGAGATGCCCGGAGTATATAGACAATTAACTAAGACTGCTAAAGCCCTGGAAAAACACTTCAGAGATATGCAAGATTTCGAATTTACCTTTGAACATGGAAAACTTTATTTTCTCCAGACACGAACTGGTAAAAGAACAGGAATAGCAGCCTTAAAAATCGCCTATGACATGGTCAAGGAGAGTTTAATAAAAAGGGAAGAAGCCCTCCTTAGAATTGAACCAGACCATATCGAACAGTTTTTGTTTCCAGTTTTTAATCCTAAAGAAATAAACAAATTTAAACAAATCACAAAAGGTCTTCCGGCTTCTCCCGGTGCTGCCGCTGGAAAAGTTGTATTTAATTCAGATACTGCCATAAAAATGAGCAATAGAGGAGAGCGGGTAATACTGGTAAGAAAAGAAACGAGTCCGGATGACATACATGGCATGGCGGTATCCGAGGGTGTACTTACAGCAAGAGGTGGCCGCACAAGTCATGCAGCGGTAGTTGGAAGACAAATGGGAAAGGTTTGCGTGGTAGGAGCCGAAGATTTGTCCGTCGAAGATAATAAGCAGTTATTTAAAGCTAAAGAAAAAGTGATTAAAGAAGGCGATTATATATCAATAGATGGTTTTCAGGGAAAAGTATTCCTTGGGGATATTCCAGTCATCTCATCAGAGGTAATACAAGTAACGGAAGAAAAGCTTAAACCGGATAAGTCCGATAATTATAAGATCTTTTCTACAATACTTAAATGGGCGGATAAAACAAGAAGACTCGGAATCCGAACCAATGCTGATACTCCTTCGGACGCAAAGATTGCAGTTAATTTTGGAGCAGAGGGAATAGGACTCTGCCGAACTGAGCACATGTTTTTTCAAGAAGATAGAATTCATCTCATGCAGGGAATGATCTTATCAAAAAATTTAAAAGAAAGACAAACCTACTTGGATAAACTTCTCCCCATACAGAAAGAAGATTTTAAAGGCATATTTCGAGAAATGAACGGATACCCGGTAACAATAAGGCTGCTCGATCCCCCCCTTCACGAATTCTTGCCAAAGCTCGAAGAACTGATGGTTGAAATTAAGGAGCTTGAACTCAATGGTGGAAGTCCAAGAGTTTTAAAGAAGAAAAAGAAAATTCTTAATAGGGTAGAAGAACTACATGAATTTAATCCGATGCTTGGACTCCGTGGTTGCAGACTGGGAATCCTAATGCCTGAGATAAGTCGTATGCAGGTAAGAGCAATAATGGAGGCGGCTTGTGAAGTTAAAAAGGAAGGAATCAAGGTAATTCCAGAAATTATGGTTCCACTAGTAGGTATGCTCACCGAAATCAAAGCACAAAAAGAAATAATTCTTGAAATATCGAAGCATGTTATGAAGAATTACAAAAGAAAAATAAAATACTCTGTCGGAACAATGATCGAAGTACCTAGAGCGGCCGTGGTAGCCGATGAAATAGCCACAGAAACTGATTTTTTTTCATTTGGAACAAATGACCTAACTCAAATGACATATGCATATTCACGCGACGATGCCGGAAAATTTATAAACGCATATAGAGAAAGAAAGGTAACAATTAACGGAAAGCAGGTTGAAATTTTACAAAATGACCCTTTTTCTACCCTAGATCAAAAAGGCGTGGGTGAATTAGTAAAAATGGCAATTAAGAAAGGTAGAAACACCAGCCCGGACCTTAAAATTGGTATTTGTGGAGAGCACGGAGGGGATCCCGCATCTATTGAATTTTGTCATAAAGTCGGAATGAACTACGTAAGCTGTTCTCCATATAGGGTTCCAATTGCTAGACTCGCGGCAGCTAGGTCAACTTTAGCTAAAGATAAACAGTAATTATCAAAATTAGAATCCTTCGAATTAATACTCCACACAATCTTTCCACCCAAGAGCATTTTATTCTTGTTGAATCACATCATATAAGAGAATTAATTAAAATCACTTTTTAACTTTGGTTCTTGTAAATAGAATTATGCGAACCAAACCTATTAAATTAGAACAAAGTTTGATGATAGGTTTTTAAGATTATCAAAAATGGTGGATTATTTTTTTAACATCGATCTTAAGATTCATTTTCAAATTTTGATTGTGAATTATGATTTTTACTTGTTAAGCTTTTTAACTGCAATACACTATTTGAGCGACAAATTACTATATTATGCTAATCCGGGTTTAATAAAAACCTTTTTTACTTCCACTATTTATCGAGGATAAAACCTTATAAGATCATTTTCTGTCTTACTATTACGCTTTCGATTTGAGGACAAATGCCTTCATCTTTATGCTCTTTTATTGTTTTTAATACCTTCCATTGGTTTTGAAGCTTTTCAAGCTCACGTTTAAGATTAGTTAATTCAGCTAATTTCTCATTAAGAGCAAGTATTCCACCTGGTAGCTCGTCACCATGGTTAAAGGGTTTAACCTCTTCGCCCCTGGTGAACTCGTGGAGTCCATCCTTGTGGCACCAAACTTCAGTACCGAATGATTCAGTGAGTTGACCACTATGACGATAGTGATGTCTATTGGTCAAGTAAATGTGCTTAGGCGGCTTGTGTTTCTCAAACCATTTAATTCCCTCTTCAGGAACTCTGGGACCAATTAAGACTGCCAGATTTGTTGCGGCAATGTAATACGAATGAACATCCTGTTCGATTCCCTCATGAAATGTAATCCAATGAAAAATACCAGGAAGGATTTCATGCATATTTACTCCCTTACATAGTTGAGTTTTTTCTTAGCTGATTATGATAAAAAAATTAACCCTTGACAGGTTAAGCAAAATACTTTATTATTAATTACAATACTAAGTAGTTGACTTAATTTAGTCATCCTCCATCCTCCTTTAAGAGAGTGGGAGTGCTACCCTACTAGCACTCCCACTTAATTTTTTATTGTAACCTCAAAACTCCAGCGCCTCATAAAAATCCCTTGTATCCTGACTTAAAATATTAAGATACACCATAGTGTTTTTAATATCTGAGTGTCCCATCCATTTCTGAAGAATGGGAAGAGGCACTCTTTGAAGCACTGAATTTACGGCGAAGGAATGTCTTAAAACATGGCAGTGGGATCTCGTTTTTTCGATCCCCGCCTTTGCACAAGCATTCCTTACAATACGATGCGCGTGCTGCCGAGTAATTGAAAATATTCTGTCTTCCTTTCCAAGGCCTTCCTGCCCTACATATGCTCCGATTTCGCCAATAAGATCCCCTTGGAGAGGGATTGTCTTTATCTGTGGCTTTCTCTTTTTAAGACTGGGCATACGCACAACCTTAGAATAGAAATCTATATCGGAGACCTTAATTGAAAGCGCCTCGGAGATCCGGGCGCCTGTTTGCCAAAGGAAGTTTATAAGAAGATGATAGAGAGGTTTATTCCTCATGCCTCCTAAAACCTCCCACACCCCATCCTTTGTAAGGTAAGGCGGAAGCTTTTCTATTGTCCAATCTAATATGTCTAGATTAGTTCGGGAAAACAGGGTTTTACCTATGCTCATGTATGTTTCTCCTGTTACAATTCGCATGCATAATGTAACATCACAATTTTATTCTTTCAAATTTCGTAAGTTCAAACATAAGATATACCGTAATTTATGAACTAGGAACAAAAAAAAAGGTTACATTAGGGGATGTAATGTAACCCCTAATTATGATACGTCGTAACGTGTCATCTGTAGCAGCGGCTCCCCCTTTTGTATCTGCGTCAAATATAAATCCACTTAATAAAAGTTGAAACTTTATTAATAATCATGTATCATAATATATAAATATATTAATTTAATGAGGTGTATCTAATGGCTATGCAAAAAGCTGCTCTTTCAGAACCTTTTGTAGAAGAACTCCTTCCCAAATTCTTTAAAGCATTCTGTGACCCTTCAAGAATAAAAATCATTCAGCTTCTTCTTGAAAAGGAGAGAAACGTAACTGACCTTATTGCTAATCTGGGTGTATCACAAAGCGGGGTATCAAACCATCTTGCTTGTCTTAAATGGTGTGGATTTCTAACATCCAGAAAAGAGGGTAAGAGCATCTACTACCAGGTTTCAGATGACAGGGTTGAAAAGATTCTACACCTTGCAAGCCAGGTAATAGCTGATAATGCAGAGCATATATATGCCTGCACAAGAATTTAGAAGAAGGGGCTGAGAGAATGGATGATAAAACCGACAAAGTCACGTATTTTGCTTCAATAGGCTCTATATTATCTGGACTCTTGGCATCACTATGCTGTATAGGACCACTAATTTTTGTAATTCTTGGTTTAAGTGGTGCTGCTTTCTTTGCAAAACTAGAGCAGTATAGATGGATTTTTGGAACAGTTGCAATTGGATTCTTAGCATTAGGGTTCTTCTTTGCTTATAGAGGTGGAGAGGAATGCAGTCCTGGTTCAAGTTGTGCAGTAAATCCAGGGAGGAAAAAGCTAAATAAAATAATACTTTGGATAGCAACTATTTTAGTAGTCCTTTTTATATTTTCACCAAATATCATAGGAATTTTTGTAACTTAAAGGAATAAATAATGAGGGTATAAAATGATAAAAATGTCAATTATAAGTATGACTTCATTAATAGTGCTTATAGCTATTGCTCTTATTGGCTGTGAAGCTTCTTCCTCTTCTAGTGAAGAAATTACAAATACACAAGAAATCACGCTTAAAGTTGATGGCATGACATGCAAAATGTGCCCTATTACCATTAAGACTGCTATAAAGAAGCTGAATGGAGTAGAAAATGCGGATGTTAGCTACAACGACAAAGAAGCTAAAGTATTGTATCAAGAGGATAAGGTTATAGTGGATGAGATTATTATAGCTATAGAGAATGCCGGTAATTATAAAGCTGCCTATCTTGATGAATAAAGACAATAGAATGATGAAGTCAGGAAGTTAAAAGTTGAAAGAAGACGATGATGGAAGGGCTGGAACTTGCTGCAATGACATTTGAGAAGGACGTAACAAGACTTTCATGCTGCGCAGCATAATTTTAAATTGAGGAGAAATGCCTATGCAAGAGATTAGAATCTATACTACCCCTACCTGTGCGTATTGCAAAATGGCTAAGGAATATATGAAGGAAAAAGGGGTTGATTTTAAAGAATATAACGTTGCACAGGATCGTGAGGCACTCAATGAAATGGTACAACTCACCGGCCTACGAAGTGTTCCCGTTATTACCTGTGGCCGAGATGTTATGGTTGGATTTGATCCTGACAGATTAGACCAGATGATCAACTGTGCAAGGCAACAATCATCTGTCCCTGAATAAGCATGAAAATCGAATTCTTCTATTTTGATGGATGTCCGGATCACGTGATTGAATCTGCTCAAAAAGCTGATATTAAAATGGGTATGGGCTGCACAATTTAGCAGAAATCGAACGAGCATTGAACAGGATTTTTCCATTTTGGCATGACGCCCTGAGCCAAAGCGAATTAGAGGACTTCAAATACACATAAACCTTAGAGGAGATGAAAAAATGAAAACTTTAATTTGTCCTACATGTAACTGTTCCCTGGTACGCCTGGGAATTGAACCAGACAAGGCGGCTACTTACAGTCATAATGGTGAAAAGCTCTATTTCTGTTGTCAGGGTTGTGCGGACCTGTTTAGCACCAGCACTGATCCTCAGAAATACCTTGATGAAATTAAAAATTTGACTGTATGCCCAACCTGTCTGGCGGAAAAACCACCGGAGATGGCTTTTAAGTTGGAAATTGCCGGACACGAGGCATACTTTTGCCGTTGCCCAGATTGTCATCAATCATTTAAGAAGAAACCTGATTTTTATATTAGACGTTTGGAAGGCAGGATACCTAATGAGGGCATTGTGCTTGATCATGAGGGATTGAGTGTCAGGCCGGAAACAGAAACCACAATTGAGCTTGGAGGTGATGAAGTAATTGCTGATAAGGGCAAATCAAAATATGATTATGATTTGATAATTGTTGGTGGTGGTTCGGCGGCTGTTTCAGCATCAATCAGAGCCGATGAGTTAGGATTAAATACTTTAATTGTTAATAAGGGATTACCTTTTGGAGGAACTTGTGTAAATGTTGGTTGTGTACCATCCAAACACCTTATACGGGCAGCAGAAAGTATTCACTGCGGATCAAACTCCCCTTTTGAAGGGATTCAACCAAGTAAACCCACCTGGGATTACAAAAAGATAATTCAACAGAAGAAAAAGGTAGTTGGGGATATGCAACAGAAAAAGTATTTAGATGTTGTGGACAGACTTGAACATGTAACAATAGAAGAAGGATATGCAGAGTTTGTAGAGGCAAATAGCATTCAGGTAAATGGAAATAAATACCAGGCTGAAAAATTCATCATAGCCACAGGTGCGACAACCAAAATACCACCAGTTAATGGATTAAACAAAGTTGGTTATTTAAACCATACAAGCATATTTGATTTGGAGGAATTACCTGAAAGTTTAACCATTTTAGGAGGGGGTTATATTGCATCAGAAATTGCACAGGCATACCATCGTTTCGGCAGTCAAATATCCATAATTCAACGCTCTAACCATATCTTAAGCTCCCAGACCTCTGATGTTTCTGAAGAACTTGAAAAGCACTTTCAAAATGAAGGAATAAAAGTTAATACGGGAATAAATTTGGAAAGGGTTTATAGGGATGGAAATTTAATTACAGTGGAAGGCAAAAAAGGTTCGGAAAATGTTACTTTTCAATCTACCCATATTTTAGTAGCAACTGGCATAAAACCCAATACAGATAATATGGGCTTGGAAAAAATTGGTGTAGAATTAGAAAAAGGTGGCCATGTAAAAGTAAATGAAATACTGCAATCTTCCTTACCCCACATTTTTGCGGTGGGCGATTGCATCAATACACCGCCATATGTTTATACGGCCGCCCTGGAAGGAAGTATTGCCGTTGAAAATGCATTTTATGGAACCACCAAACAAATGGATTATACAGCATTACCCTGGGTTATCTTTACTGATCCCCAGGTGGCAGGAGTAGGTATGGATGAAAAGGAAGCCGAAGCACTAAACATTCCTTATGATGTAAGTACAATTCTGCTAAACGAAGTACCAAGGAGTATTGCTGCCTTGAATACCAAAGGGTTTATCAAACTTATCCGAAACCCAGAAACAGATAAATTAATAGGGGCAAGGATAGTAGCTACAGAGGGTGGTGAGTTATCAATGGAGTTAAGTTTGGCCATAAAATATGGTATTCCGGTAAAAGAATTATCCAGTTCATTTCATCCATTTTTAACTTTATCCGAAGGGATAAAATTAGCGGCCATCACCTTTAAGAAAGATGTGGGAGCACTAAGTTGTTGTGCAACTTAGATTGGTTAAAATAATTAATTGACTGACCAGCCTCCATTGTTTGTACCACTTTCTAAGTTAGTCCTGCCATCGGTGCGGTCAAGACAAAGCATGCTTTTCCCGAGACTCCCCGGTACACCCGAATCAGGGGGCCCCACCAAGCGCCAGCGGTGAGAAGAACCAATGGTCAAGGCCGCAAGTCTTTTCAGCACCCCATACCGGCCTAGCCGCAGATTGGCGCAGTGCCGCCGGCAAAGATCCTTGCGATCAAGTAAGTGACATCACCAATATTGACAGAACATTACCGTCGGCATCACCTTCTTCACAGCAGGGTGGGGCGGGGCCACCATCGAAGATTCTAGCGATGAGAAACGTTACGTCGGCGATATTTACATTCCCACTATTGTCGGCGTCTCAGAGTGTATCACGGACGCTCAGAAAGAATATTGGAGAGGCGGAAGCGAATCAAGAAGGAGACGATCGAGAGAAGGAGAAACGCATACTGGAAAACTGTTGCAAATCAGAAATCTGTGACTTAACTTCTACGGACAGTATGTCCACTTTGTTTGACGACATACACTGTGCGACGTTCAAACCGAGTGACAGATTCTATCACCGGGGCGTGCGCTTACCTGCTCAGGCCGTGAAGTCAAACTGGACCAAAGATGGGGAGCGCCTCACCAGCCAGGATACTGACTCCAAAACTGGACCGACTTTTGGCGGTCAGGTCAGGCTGGAATGAGTCCTTTGTCCTCTACAACTAGCGATAACTCATCGGTGTCGATATCGTAAAGGTAGCCGTAGATGTTGACATGTTGTGGCGTACCTTTCGATTCTCTCATCAGGCGGGTGTCGTGCTTCAGTGACGTCTCAAAGTCGCTGATGGAGATGCTTTCACGCTCGTAGATGGCGGAGATGTCCGCGTCATGCTCGTGCTTATGGGCGTCGATAATGCCGTCAGTAGTGAAGGAGGTCGCACCGCAATAGGTGTGATGGACGATGACAACGTTCTTGATGCCGAATAGGTGTTGTGCCACCGTAACCGAACGGAGCGCATCTATCGCTCGGCCGCCTGCGACCACGACCTCGAAAAGCGACCTGGTCGTGGCGATCTTGTTTCCCTGCGCGTCGGTGATGATGTCGCCGGGGTGGACCTCGCCGAACTCTCTAGCGACGGCCGCCGGAATGTCGACGACACGCGGGTCGTAGCAGTAGATCACGACCGTTTTCAGGGCCATCGCCTTGGCGAACTCCTTACGAAATGTCGGTTCGTCGTAGCCCGGCTGTTTCGAAAACACGTAGGCATCGAAATTTTGCCTGGGTAGATTCATCGTGTAGCTCCTTTCGGATTAGAGGTCATGAAGCCAAATTGGCGAAATCAGATCCGTGTAACTTAATCCAATACGGCGCGTTAGATTATATAAAAATTCCTCGAAAGTGTCAAAAAGGAATGAAACTTCCTTTTAGGTCGAGCGGTGCCTTTTCAGTACCCCTTAACAAAGCTGGTCCCAGGGATTCTCGGTTGTCTATCGCAAAAAGAGAACAAGGAGATTTCATGTCTAACCCATCATTTTTGTGGAATACAAGTTTTTCTTTGGGAATAAAGAGTATTCGCTGAATGGGATGAGGTGAAATGGCCGCGTTGCTGTTCGCTAAACTAGGAGCTCTCCTGAAAAACCATTAAATTGCTGGCTCTGGCAACCTCGGGTTGGGGGGAGGATGGTATGCAATGGAAAAGGCCAAGACGAATGGTAGTCATCCGAGAGCAGGAGCGAGAATATAAGAGGAGAAAGAAGCAGCCCACACTCTTTGAGCTCATGGGGTACAGTTATCAGGTTATCGTGACTAATATTGGGGACATGTCACCCGAAGAGCTGTGGAGGTTTTATAATGGTCGGGCAGCCGTAGCGTAGCATAATATCTTACGAGCCTTGCGACGCGGATATTACTGCTCGAAAAATCTTAGTATTCAGAAAACGCGGTTGCAACCGAGTAGAGAAGGCAATTAGTTTGTGAATCAAACCCGGTGTTACCACACGCTTCTTCCCCAGATTTTTCAGCGCAACTCGGACAACCCTATCCACGGGCAGCGACATGAATTTGCCGAAGGAAGTGAGCTCCATGAATTCGCTACGTATAAAAGCCGGGGCCAGTGCAAGCACGTCCACCCCATCTTGCTTCAACTCCCCTCCCAGACCTTCGGCGAACAACAAGTTTTGGCCCTTTGTTGATGCATAGTTGGTCCAACCCGGTATTCCAGCTAAACCAACGACGGAAGCTACAAAAATAATGCCCCCTTTCTCGCGGCTCTTCATGAGTTTGCCAAAATGGTGGGTCAGGATCATGGGCGCGCGAGAGTTCAGATATAATATGTCCAACTCTGATTGGATGTCGTGGGAGAGGAAATGATCGCTGAGGACTGAACCTGCATTGTTGACCAGGAGGTTGATCTCAAGACCCGTTGTTGCCTCGTTGATTCTACCAAGAAAATCGTCTTGTGATAGATCCGCAGATACTACACGTGAATCAACAGAACTGTTCTTCTTCAGTTCTTCAGCGAGTGCACGTAGGCGATCCTCACGTCTTGCAACAAGAACGATGTTGATCCGCTCAGCCGCCAGCTGTTTTGCGAACTCAGCACCGAGACCAGAGGACGCACCCGTGACCAATGCCCAGGGACCATATTTTTGCTTGAAACTGTTCATATATCACCTCTAAGTCCTTTTGGTCTAACTCCCCAAGTAAATGCAGAAGTTCTGGATTGATCATCCAACTACTGCGACGTCTAAACAGTGAACTTATCCATATTCGCTCGAATGAAGTCTTCGAGGGACTGAGGAGGCTGACCACCAATTCGCTCCACCACATCGTTCTGGCCGCTAAAAACACCTTCCTGATGGTCCTTGCCAACGTAAACCAAGTGGTTTGCCATGTATTCCGTAAAGCCAGGTTGCTTTACCATAACTTGGCGCCAATTTTCTAGGGGGAGGTTAACATACTCGATTTTTTTCCCAAGTTCTTTCGAGAGCACCTCAGCTACCTCCACCATATTCATGTTCTTAAGGCCAGTAATGATATATCGTTGGCCCACATGGGATTTGGGATCTTCCAGAATGCCAACCACAACTCGAGCGATATCCTCAGCCGCCACAGGAGCATGCATTCCTTCACCATACGCAAGATACATCTTGCCTTCGGCAGCAATGCTTCTACCGGTGAAAAGATATAGATCCTCAGCAAAAAAAGTGGGATTTATGTGGGACGCTCCGATATCCGCCCAGTCAAATATCTGCTCGGACTGCCAGTGATTGTATGCCAAGGGGCTTTGTGCAACTTCTCGTGCAGAGACCTGGGACATGTTCACGAGTCCTTCAATGCCTTCCCGCTTAGCGGCTATCGCGACATTCATGGTAGCTTCTAACAATTTCTCTGTGAGGGGATGGCAGAAATATACTCGCTTGACCCCTTTTATTGCCGCTTCAATTGAAGGAAGGTCCAAGAAGTCTCCTTGTACTACCTCTGCTCCAAGTTCTGACAATCTCTGTGACCGTTCATCTACACGTCGAACAAAAGCACGCACTGGATATCCGCGCTCTATGAGTTGTTTAACTACAGGTGCACCCGTCTTACCTGTTGCACCAGTTACTAAGATGAGTGGTTTACTCATGATTTAATCCTATAAAACTAGTTATTTAAGGTTTAGTTTAGCTGTTTTTATATTTTCTATCGCTTCATCTGTAGTCCAATATGTATATTCTACATTAAACCATGGTTCAATTACAAAACGGAGGCCAATTTTTTATCAATTACAAATTGATACCAATCAAATAAATTTGAGTTTAGCTTTGTACTTTTCCATTTTACTCAATCAGCATTTTTATGTGAAGTGTGATTCCTGAAATACTGATTCTCGGTTGTCTATCACAAAAAGAGAACTAGGAGATTTCACGTTTACCCCATCATTTTTGTGGAAAACAAATTCTTTTTTGGTAATAAGGAGTATTTGTTAAACGGATTTACTGCGCATTAAGAGGTAAGATGCACTGAAAAACCATCAAATTGCTGGCTCTTGCACACGTAGGTTGGGAAGAGGATTGTGCGTCACAGATGATGTCAATCTCCGATATCGAATAAATAAAATTATCCCAAATAATGCATGAAGAGGGTAGGCACAGATAGAGAACAAAGAAAATAGGCATCTCACCATGCTACAATATTTTGGTTGTCAAAGGTTTTTAGGAATGAGGTTCAGATTTGTGGTCATAAAATCTACCTTTTTTCTTAAACTATGAAGTATTAAGAACTAACAACTTTTCTCTTTTGTTAGGCTTCATCAGCCCGGAAATAACTGCTCCATAAAATGAAATAGCTCATATGTCGCAATATCTGGTTCAAAGTTCATTTCAAATATGATCTCTGTAATGCCCATTTCTTCGCAACGTTTCAAATCGTCTTTAATTTCTACTATGGTTCCCGTGAGTGGGTATCGGCTTGTTCCAGGTGATTTGTCCAGCAGTTTTAGGTTTCCACGGCAAACTACCTGGAGTTCACTTAAATCACGGCCTGCATTTTGGGCAGCTTGTATAAATCCTCCTAAGAGTTCCTTCATCTGATCAAATGGGAAGATACCTCCATTGTAACCATCTCCCAAAGTGGCAGCTCTCTGAAAGGCTCGGGGATTAAAACCTCCAACGGTAATAGGGGGATGAGGTTTCTGAAGGGGTTTGGGATTTACCTTGGATTTGGGCACATGGTAAAACTTACCATGAAACTCGGGCTCCTGTTCTGTCCATAATACTTTGAGGCATTTCAAAAATTCGTCTCCTCTGTCACCACGATTTTTAAATGGTGTATTGCTCACTTCATATTCATCTTCTGACCACCCCAATCCAAGACCACAATCGAAACGTCCGCCTGATAATACATCAAGGGTTGCCAACTGCTTTGCTAACATTACTGGCATGTGATAGGGCATGACTAGAACACTTGTGCCGATTCGGATGCTTTTGGTACTGGCTGCAGCATAAGCCAATGTAACAATAGGATCTAATACATATTGGTATTGGTCTGGCAAACTGCCATCTGGTGTGACGGGGTAAGGACTTTTCGGATTAAGAGGCCAAAGCAATCTTTCCTGCATCCAAAGAGAGTTATAACCTAACTCTTCTGCATGTTGAGAAACCTTAACAATATTCTCGGGTGTGGCCCATTCCCCAAGCTGTGGTAAAGCAATTCCTAGTTTCATAATTTCCTCCTTATTATGTAGTTTTATTATTTATCTATTTTTATGGATAAATTCTTCATCTTTTAAATATTTGTAATTAAGCTCTTTGAGAAAGAACCACGAGACCAAGCATAGGATCAGGTGGTATGTCAGCACATGCCCAGAAAAACACTTCGCTTATCGTCGGGAAAGCATGATGCATAGTTCCAATATCCTTAAGTGTTAATCCTCCACGCATAGCCACAGCGGCTATCTGGATTATGTCCTCAGCTCTCGCTCCGAGAATATGAACTCCCAACAATTTCTCAGTTTCCTCATCATACACAATCTTGACAAGGCCCTCTGTATCATTTGTCACGACAGCGGGACTCATGGCAAATGGTAGACGTTTCACCGCAACTTTGTAACCACGCTTTCTAGCATCTGCTTCCGTCAAACCCACCTGACCGAGTGCAGGAATTGTATAGGCAACGGTAGGTAAAAGGCTTAAATCAACTTTATGCTCATTACCATTCAATGCATTTTGCGCTGCGATCGGCCCTTCATACCAAGCAACAGGTGTATGCTGGGGCTTACCAAGCACATCACCTGCAGCATAGACATGCGGCGCACTGGTAGATTGGAGGTATTCATTTACTTTTACTCCCCCTTGCTCAAGCTCAACACCTGCTTCCCCCAGATTGAGATTGGCAACATTTGGTGGGCGGCCTGTTGCCACCAACACCAAATCAGAAGGGAAATTCTCAACAGTTCCATTAACATTTGCCTCAACTGTTCTGTCTTTTGATATACGATTCACAGATACATTAGTATGAAACTCCATTCCGGCTTCTCGACCAATCTCTATTAGTGCATCACGAATCTCATCGTCCGTATGAGGAATTACTACCGAACCTCTCTGTAATATAGCGACTTTGACTCCTGCTCTTGCCAGACAAAACCCAAATTCCATTGCAATAAGTCCCCCTCCTATGACTACCATTCTCTTCGGAAAACTCTTTAGATCAATAAATTCTTCGCTTGTGATAGCCCATTCTATTCCTTCAATTGTAGGCCTAGCGGGTATAGATCCTGTTGCAATAACAAATTTCTCTGCTGTTATTATACGATCCCCGATTGTCAATTTATTTTTGCCTGTAAACTTTGGTGCACCTTGGAACACTTTAATACCTTGACGCTCAAGTAATGATTTTGTATCACTTGAGAAGCTTTCAACCATTTGATCCTTCCATGCAGTAATTGTTGCCCAATCTATTCCTAAAGATTCCACTCTTGTGAGGCCAAGTTGGCCAGCATGCTTAGTTCGCCAATACAGCTCAACAGTGCTTACAAGAATCTTTTTTGGGACACAACCTTTACCCAGGCAGGTGCCGGCAAACCCATTTTCTTCAACAATTGCTGAGTGGGCCCCAAGTGATACTGCTTTCAGGGCTGCGCTCTTACCAGCTGTTCCGGCTCCAATAACGAGTAAATCATAATCCATCTTGTGCTCGGATTTATTGCTCATATTGAAAATACCTCCACTTTGCTAAACTTAATCACTTCATTTTTTAATCTGACTAATTTAATATATTGTCAGACGTATGGCAATTTCCTTATCCGTAATTGATTGAAATTGAAGAATATAAGATTTATCTATTTGACTTTTGTAGTGTTTGCGGCTGGATGCGGTGTTGTAGCGTATGATCCCCCTGATATGGCTGGTCTTTACAATAGGGTGGCGCGTTCTTCTGAATATAGAAACGCTGTGATTGTTATTCCCGGAATTCTCGGCTCAAAGCTCGTTGACAAAGAATCTGGTAGCATTGTTTGGGGGGCATTTGAAGGTGGTTATGCCAATCATAAGGATCCGGAAGGAGCAAGGCTCATTGCACTTCCTATGAAAGAGGAAGTACCACTAAGTGAACTCAAGGATGGAGTATATCCAAATGGTGCTCTTGATAGGGTAAAAGTAAAGGTACTTGGTTTATCTTTTCTTATATGAATGTCAATGAAAACTGTCTATCAGATTTAGACTAATAAGCCATCTCATTAAGTAGATTAAATTAACTTTTCTCTATCAGCTACTAATTGACACCTAAAGGGATACTCTATAAAAGTGAAAGATAATCTTATTTGAAGTTACTCATGGAGAAATTTTGTTGGTATTAGGTTTTATTTTATGATGTAAAATAAAAAAATTATGCATAAAACAAGATGAAGCACTACCAAGAAGGGTTTGATAGGATTTGAGTGAGCAGATAATCTTCAGCTTGCCGCGTGTTTATTCATTTAACTTTCCTAAAAACTGTATTGTCGTTATTGGTTTAAAGTATGAAAGTATGTATATGTATTTTAGATTACTTATTAGTCCTCCATAAGTCCTTTTCACTAAGAATCTTCCACCAATCTTTTTCCTTTATCATCAGAGCCCTTGCAAATTCCACATGTGACCACATTAGAGGTATGCAAAAATGAACATGTCCACCTTCACTGTAGCTGTTATTTATGATAAAACACTCCCTTTCGGTCTCTGTATAGGCTCTTCGCATATTATTTGCCTCTTCCAGAATGTTATCAAATGTGACGTCATCCAGTAAGATTTCCTTATGAAATTCTTTTTCAAAGTCGGTACCCGTCTGCCATTCTTTTTCCATGAATGTTTCAAACCTTCTGCATGTTGATAGATGTTCAGGTATTTCATTGGGTTCGTTCGTAAATTTAGTGATTAGTTCTAGTAGGTTGTCCCCTCTTGAAGGGTCGCCATACCAGTAATGATACTGAGCAAGGATGGCGGTATATTGGAGCCAGGGACCGTTGCCGGCATGTGTATGAGTTGCAAAATCCCCCTCGAATGGCAGATATCTCATGATCATACCCAGCTCTGGATCCCAAAGCTTATTTTCCAGGAAAGAAACACTTTTTTTTAATTCTATGGTATTCATTGAGCCGAAACCATAGTAGAAAGGGGTTAGAAGAGTAAAGTCTGGTCGAGTGTCGACCTGACCGGCTGAAGTGAAGCGTCTTACGTATCGGTCTCCCCAGAGGAATAGCTTTCCAATACTATATCTAAAATGACCTTTGAACTTTAAATGAACTTGTGAAATTATGTTACGGTCGTCGAGTTTGTTTGCTACCTCTTCCGCCAATGAGTAAGCATAGAGGAAGGAGAAATTAACCCAGAGTGTAAAACCACTTTCGAGTGCACATTCATGGATGGATGTGGTGGAATAGAAAAGATTTAGTTCTTTTTTATAAATGTTGGAAATGGAGAACTCGAGAGCTTTATTTATCACGTGTAAAAAAGATTCAAGTTCATCGACATCTTCTCCCCTTTCAACAGATGCGAGCAGATAGTTGCAGCATATGATGATGCCATGAGCAACGTTATCTTCCTGTTTATAAATACTTTTATCCTCACCGGTTAGTGAATAACGTTGACCCCAATATCCGTCTTCTCGCTGAAAGTCTTTTATAAAATGGGCACATGCTTTCAGAAGGCTAAAGGCTTGATTTGATGAATCATAATCTGAGACAGATAGTCGTCTGAGAAGTTGTGAGGCACAGTTTATGTCTCGTGGATAGAAGTAGGGATAGCGTTTGTCCGGTGGAGATGATAAGAGTACCGGCCCATATTTTTCAATTTCAACAGAACATCTTGTAATAATAGAAATGTGTTTATTTAACTGATCATTTAAGGTGTCTAATCTATCATTCATGACTTACTGTCCTTGAAAAGAGATATGGTCCATTATTTTTGAAAGATTTATTTTAATCCCATTTTATAACTCAATTATATAATGATGAAGCAGCAAAGGGATAAATTCAGATGATAAAGCATATTAACTATCCAGGGAAAAGCACCGGCACCGGCTTAATAATCATAAACACATAAATTAACTGACTACGCCTCAACCCTCTTCTTTCCCTTACCAGCTCTGACTCTCTTCTTCTCTGTCTTGTGTGCAAAAGGATCTTCCATTTCGGGATGAAAGAGCTTGAAATGGTTAATATGCGAATCAGAGTAAGATCCAGACGGATAGTATTTGTCATAGAATTCCAGGTCCAAATGCATAGCCTGAAACACCAGACGCATGTACATAGGATCAACAAATGCAGGAAACCTTCCATACGTATCATAAATGTAATTTGCTAAATCTTTCACAATCTCGATTGTCCTTTCAGTAGGCTTGGGCGCTTTCATAAGATGCTTATCCGGCTCAGTGTATGGGAAGGGCTTATCTGACTTCCAAGCATCACTTTTGTGCTCAAAGAATGAGTCAATAGCCTCGTTCATATCCTTATAATACGGCGGACAATAACCTTCAAAAACCCCATCCCTTCCAACAGGTATAGTTGCTGGAGGATCGATCGCACCTTTTTTAGGCTGTATGAATCTGAACCCCAGACCCTTGAAAAGTTGAGGGGAGGCTCCCATGGCAAATCTCGGTATAAATCCGCTGAATGTCCAGCCGGCAAGCCCTAAGGCCTGGAGAGCAAGGCTCATGTTCTGGCATATAAAAGCCTGCTCAACGTTGAGACCAGTAAGAATTCTTACCTCTAAATCAAAAAGAGATAACTTAACATGCTCCTTAAGTCTTCCCATCTTAACCCATTTTTCAATACCTGCAGGTTTTCCGGTAAGATCATCAATAATGGTAAATCCGTAAGTATTACTGCAATACAATAAAAGAAGATTTATATATTCCTCAGTGATATCCGTTACTGGAATAAATACCGAAGTGCCGGGTTTATTAGTATTCCATTGATTGAAATTAAACAGGCCGGGCATCTTGTCCGGAAGCTGAGCCCTACCGTCCTCGATCTTGACCAAACTCTCATGGTAAAGTTCGTGTACCCTTTCAATCTTCTCGTCACGGCTCATCTTGAAAAACATGTCGAGCTCATGATTTTGAGGAAGCATCCTTTTCACGTCTATAAAATAAAGACCCTTATCGTTCGTAAAGAAAAGCTCGGTTCCATGGTTATTACATGCAGAGGGCCAGGTCCTGCCGGTCCATTGGCAGAGTAAATCAATCCCCGTCTCCGGTGGCAAGTCGGCTAAACAAAGCCCGGTAAGACCTGTACCGGACCATACCAATAGAGCTCCCTCCAACTCATCCAATGGAACAGGGTCATGCGCTGATTTAAACTCAAGACTGGTGTCAGCAAGTTCCATACCCAAACCAAAACGTCTTGAACGCCTGTTGAATACCGCTTCAAAAAAAGGATATTTTAAAGCTGCTTCATAGCCCTTGTTTAGAACTGGATTACCATTGCCTTTCTTTGCCATTTAAAATCCTCCTAATTAAATATTATTCAATAAACTTAAAATTTCTATGAATTCCACAGTAGACTGCAACTAAAATTATTCAAGGAAAAGTTTCAGCTATAGTTTGCTTGTCAAGCATGAACTGCATACATGTCCGGATTTTGTAATCTCACTGAAGAAGATCATATATTTCTCTTACTTCTAGTTCTGCCTCATTATAATCAACCATTTTTAAGTTCTTCATTTCTTGCTCCTCCTTTCTTGGTTGGTTGTGTAGCCTCTCACAAAAAATAAGCTATGTAGGTCAATAAACTAGAGAGCAGTGAAACTTGCCCTCCAGTTTTTGAGAAGTTCTCTTTGCGCGTATTGATCACAAGGTTCGCCTCGTTCTCACGCCCGCCAACTTAAGGCTCAACATGAGCGAGAGCCCATATGCAACGTGTACGGTCAGGGTCGCGAGCATCATCAGGCCTGGAGCAGGCGTGTTCTTGAAAAACAAACCCACACCAAATGCCATCGGGGCCACGATCACCCAGGCGCCGAGCTGTGTGATAAGGGCATAGACCAGACCATGCACGATCCAATTCCCGGGAACGCGCTCCTGAAGAAACGCCACCCAGATCAGAGCGAGTATAACGCCATTGGCGAAGTGTGCCAGGTTGCCCACCACAAGTGTGTAGGGGGCATCGGGATGGGCCGCCGTCATGCTGCCCGCGATCATCGCCCCGACGTCGATTGCGGCGAGTCCCAGTCCGCTCTGCCAAAATCCGGTCATGGTCATCACGTAATTGGCGATCAGAGCCGCGACTACGATCTTCCAGAACTGCTCTCCTGAGATTTCGTTGAGAGTGTGCTTCATTTTAAATCACCTCCTTTTTACTATGCTTAATTATTTGCTTTTCTACTTCTGAATTAATTTTAGAAAGTGTATCCATCGCAACGCTGCTATGTGCATAACAGGCTCCCGCAGCCATAACCACACTTACATTGATAGCTTCTGCAATCTGCTCCTTAGAAAAATCTGCTGCTCTTGCATCTTTCACACAACCTCTAATACAGTATGGACACCTTGTCATCTGCGCACATGCAAGACCCAATAACCCTCTTTTGAAGTTCTTTGTCAATGCACCATCAGCAAATACCTTTTTGGTAAATTCTTTAAATTTGCCGTCTATTTCTCCGCTTGCATCAGAAAAACACTTGATCTCGTGAGCAATGTTCTTTTTAAAGAAATGCCCTTCTGTAAGCGGGACATCATTTTCCAAAGCATCCCAAGCTTCATATGCCATACTTGAATAAGCATAAGGAGCACCCATTGCAAATCTCATCCCAACATAAATAGCTTCTGTTATTTCTTGATCAGAAGCACCGTGTTTTTTACTTATATTTACTCTTGATCTAATACAATAAGAACATCTAGTAATATGTGCTCCTGCAACAGCGATCAACTCTTTTTCTTTTTTTGTAAGAGCACCATCTTTAAAAACACTATTGTGAAAATCCATCCAGGCGCCATAAAGATCCGGATCTATTTCCTTAAGATGTGCTATGTCTGCTTTAATGTCACTCTTTAACATATATTCACTCATTTTTTTACCTCTCTATTTATATTTTTATTTGAACCAATTTCAGAAGGCTTAAGAGCAGACTGAAATCCGCTCCAAGCCTCATAATTATAAGAGTCATGAAGGATATTGTTACGATCCTGAATCAATCTTTACTCCAAAGACGTAAAAACCATTATCCCTAGTGTTATCCAGTGCTAGATAAGAGCTAGAATTAACCTCAGTTCTGTCTTTTGTATTAAGATAGAAACTAGTATGATCAATCTCTACATATGATCCCTTAACCTGATTACTTACCGAATTCCTTTTAATTGGTGTTTGTACACCAAATATATTAGAATCGGCAAAGCTCTGAGAGCTTAATCCCAGTGATAATGCTAATGCTGCTAATGTTAGTAACTTTTTCATATTAGTTACCTCCTAGATTTATTTGCTTGTTTATGTATACAAACATGTCTGTACTAATTATGATAAAAAAATATATCTAAGGATTCAATAAATTTTCTAAATTTTTTTTAGCTATATCATATGGCCAGGCGTCTCCATAACTTTGGCAAGCTACAATCGCACCCTCTACAATCACGTAATATGCATCTGTAACGAATAAAACATCTATACTGGAGTATTTATCATCAGAATTTTTTAGATCCTTGACCAATTCCCTAATGATAGATCTAAATCCATCTTTATTATAAATGACCTCTTTGCGTATATTTGTGGTGATATCAGTTACTTCTGTGGTTATATTAAGGAATGGGCACCCTCGAAAGTTATGTTTATTATTCCATTCTTTTACAAATTCTAGTGGTGCCATTAATTGCTCATAAGGAGTTTTATAACTATTTATTTTATCCTTAAGTAATCCTGTCCCTACATTATCCATTTCTTGCAAGTAGGCAACGCAAAGATCGTCTTTTGAAGGAAAATAGTAGTAGAATGTATTTTTTGAAACCCCAGACTCAGCAATAACTTGATTAATACCAGTTGCAATATACCCTTGCCGGTAAAATAGATCACGAGCGGTGTTGAGAATCTTTTCCCTAGCTTGTCTCTGTTTTGTCTCTTTTTCCATGTTTAATAATATAAATCATACAGACTGGTTTGTCAAGTAGTTTTTTTAAATTTTAAAGATTTTTCAGATCAATGTGTTTATTTTCAATGGAGAACTTTAAGATTCTAAGTAAACAAACTTCTTGTATAATGACCAGCTAAGTATTGTATACCTGTTTTAAAAGAAGGAGGCTGTGCAACGGCATCTTCATGGAAAAGAGCTTGGTTACAGATCAAGGTTTCTTTCGATAATTTCTTTTTTTTTGCTTAATCTTTAGCTAAACATTTTTTATGTGATCCCGCTTTCTAATTTAGCAATTTTTTGTAGAAAGCTGTATGAGCACTGTTAGAAAGTGCTTTAGCCACGATAACGACGTTCGGATTCTTGTATAGGTATATCATTAGCACTCATATCCCGTATCCTCATCAGCCCATCATTGTCAAATTCCCAATGTTCATTTCCATGAGTCCTATACCATTGACCAGTATCCCCATCTCTCCATTCGCACTCAAATCGCACAGAGATGCGGTTGTCAGTAAAAGCCCACAATTCCTTCATTAGTCTATAATCTAGTTCTTTTGCCCACTTTCTTTTCAAGAACTCTTTTATTGCCTCTCTCCCCTTAAAAAACTCTGTGCGGTTTCGCCATCTTGAATCCACTGTATAAGCTTGTACAACCACTTCTGGATTGCGAGTATTCCAGGCATCCTGAGCAGCTTTTACCTTGGAACGTGCAGTTAATTCAGTGAATGGGGGTTTGATTTGCGAACTCATATCAATGCTCCTCCATATTTTTTTAAAACACAATTCTCAATATTTTTCATATAAGAATCGAACTCACTTTTTGGCTTAATTACTTCCTTTTCATTTTCACCAATAAACACGTAACCCATTTTATATTTGACAGATACAGTTTATTTTCGTTATTTGATTCGTAGATTTATATATTCAACTGACTTTCGTACACATAATTTCCAGATAATGAGTATAATTGATATTAGAATGTGAACTGTACTTAATCTGACATTCCCTACTCATTCTATTCCTTCTTGAGAAAAGCCTTTAGAACCTCTCTCATCTGAGAATCTGCAAGCTTCTCTAGAGCTGCTTTTTGAATCTGCCTTATTCGCTCTCGTGTAAGATCAAACATCATCCCGATCTCATCTAGTGTGCATGCAGTTTCTTGATCTATTCCAAACCTCAACCTGACTATCTTCTCTTCTCTGGGGGTAAGAAGAGTTAAAGCACCTTTTATAAGCTCTATAAGTGCAGTCCTTGCCACTACTGAATCCTGTGCAGGTGACTCCTTATCTGCTATGAAGTCAAGACGGGTTGTTTTCTCCCCATCTAGAATGTGTGAGTCTAGACTAATAGCGTTATTAGGAGCTTTTATAATCTTCTTCACAATTTCAACAGAAGGTCCCGATCTTCGTGAGATTTCTTCAGGAGTAGGTTTTCTTTCCATCTCCCCATGAAGAATTGAACTTACCCTGTATACCTTGCTTGTTTGCTCTAGTAAATACACCGGCACCCTAATTGTCTTTGTCTGTTCATGTTGTGCCCTTGACATACCTTGGTTTATCCACCACGAAGCATATGTGGAAAATTTATAACCCTTAGTATGATCAAACCTTTCTACAGCCCTCATTAAACCCAAATTACCTTCTTGAATAAGATCTAGTAGTGGCAGTCCTCTACCTAGGTATCTTTTCGCCATACTTACAACTAATCTTAAGTTCGCTTTCACAAACCTATCTTTATACCTCTGTGCAGCTTCTGGGTACACTTTCAATAAAGCATTGAGTACATTGATTTGCTTTGAGAGCTCTTTTGCTATGCCATTTCGATAATCATTTTTCTTACCTTTGGCATCTCTTTCATTTAAAAGCTTATCAATCATAACCTTTATCTTCTTTGCGCTTGCCTCACACTTCTTTATCTTTGCCGAAACTTCAATCTCTTCCCTTTTTGTAAATAGTGATTCACTTGCCATGTCCTTAAAATAAGCATAGAGGAGTCTGAACTGGTCATCTGGAATCCATTGTTGCTCTTCTAGGTCTTCTGTGGAATTCAGTTCATGGGATTCGAACTCAGGCTCTAAATCAAACATAATATCATCTTCATTGGCTATAGACGCTAAAGTCTCTTCTTCCTGGATAAACTCTCCAAGCTCATTTACTCCTGAAATTTCCTTTTTAAAATCTATGCGTTTTGCTCCCATATTTTTACCCTGATAAATTAAAAATTTTGTAATGAATTAAGGATGGGTTCTAAGAACTTTTCGACTGACAACAGAGCTTACGCACAGCTTGGATTCTGTATATCTGAAAGAAGATCAAGGAGTTTAATTCTTCGTCAGGAAAAGGAAACAATTATAAAGATACATAGCTAATAGATGAATTCCTGTGACTAGTTTCCGTTAAGCTAGATGGAACGTCAACTAAATAATTACCTCCTCTTAATGAACCCCAATAATATAATATAAATAATTTGAAACTATTTTCAAGAAAGAACTTTTTTCGCATCTATAAACATCAATTTTTAATTTTACAAATAATAATGTGTGGATTTTATTCCATTAGATTAACTAAGCATATGGTTTATTATAGCTGTTACTTTTCCTTCTTAATCGTAGCTGTTTGAGGTTTTACAATTACTTGAAGCGCAACTAAATTAGCCTCCATTTTATTAAGCCTCTTGTAAATCTCATTGAATTCTACCACAGTTATTAATTCCCTCTTCCATTATATAATATATAGTATTAATTGCATCGAATTGGATGTGTAAATACAGTATTTCGCTAAAATTAAAATGAGCATCATATGGTTCAGGGAAAGATAAAGAAGATATTAGA
>JALLOG010000309.1 GCA_027717645.1 Desulfobacterota bacterium AH_259_B03_O07 | reverse complement strand
TCTAATTATGATCTAACAAGGACCGTTTCGAGGAATTTTTATATGATCTAACTCGAGATATTGTTCGAACTTAGTCAATATGCTAAAATTGAAATATGAAGGTCATTCGTAATCGATTCCCAAATTTACCAATTGCATTTAAAGCATCCCCAGACGTAGAAAGCATGTATCAAAGATATGAAGGATACCTTGAAGGTAAAGAACCTTTAACATCAATGGCATACATGTGTTTGACAATATTTGAAGCTAGTGTAAGGGGACGTAGACAGGCTTCCATCAAATACCATATTCATAGGGATGTCTTAAACAAAATGGGTGAACTTACTTCAACAAGGGGTGACAAGGAACAACCAAGGAAAGCACCTTTCGGAAGACCATTAACGCCAAATGAAGAAAAATGGATTTTAGAAGCGGTAAAATTATTAATTAAACGTATTGGGCAACATGCGTTTGATCCTGGGGCTCCTAAAGTCCAAATCACTATGAATGATCTGCCTGGTATATAAAATTACATTTTCTTCACTCGCATTATGTTTCCCTTCTCCCTAAGATTCAAAACGAGTTATCAATTCTTCAGTAGCAATCAAAATTTTAAAACAGTGCTATGCTTATTAATAAAGGATGCCATCGGGGCTGACCTAGAGGTGATTACAATAGAATCAAAAAGGGCTTATCTTAAATACATTGGAAATAGGAAATGGATAAAGCTAAGAAAGGCAAATAAATCCTTAGGCAGGCACTTCCTCATATATCTAGGAAATAGGAGATGGAAAAAGGATAAGCGTACCAGGACAATTCGTTAAACCTTTTAATGGCTTGAACTAAATAGAAAAAAGAAAAAACAGGCTCTAAAATAGCCTTTTTATCTCATTTTCATAAGGTCCAGCCTTGGTCAAAGCACTTAAAATCAAAAATAAGGGGTAAAGTAAGGGTTGGAATGAAAAGAAATTAAAAACACCTAATATTCACCCCTTTTAACCCTTACCAGACCAACGAGATTGAGAGATTTTTCAAAACTAGGTATTAAAAAAAACCCACCCCACTCAATATGCCTCAAAACCAATTTGTCTGGATAATTTTATGATTTGTTCTTCCTGACTTATGTCCTGCTCCCCTTTTGTCAAGCTGCGTTTAAATGGAGGAAGTATTGATTGACAAGGGCTTTTCTTTGCAAGATAATGGCGAGAGGAAAGGTTTATGCATAAAATGGGATTATGTTTTTCTATAATGAGTCTTGAAATTAGTCAAATTCAAAAATGAGGAGGTTATGATATGAATACAACAAAATACTTTTTATATTTTTCTATCATTGTAATCCTCTCAATACTGACCGTCGGGGATAATTCAAATTCACAACAAATGCCAAAACCAAGTATTGTAGGCACCTATAAGCTTGAAGCAAGGGTATTGCCAAACCGTCAGGTGATAAGAGCACCCGATGTAATGGGTATGCTTACATTCACTAAGGATTACAGAAACTTTAATCTTAAATTATGTGACATATCCAGCAATGGCGGATGAGCGGGTCAGTTTAAATTTT
>JALLOG010000308.1 GCA_027717645.1 Desulfobacterota bacterium AH_259_B03_O07 | reverse complement strand
AACTGATGCCGAATCTTCATATCCTTTGATTCGGTTAAATCTTTTCTTAACGCTTCCGGGATTGATTTTGGCAATTTTTTGAATGCCCATTTAAACCATTTCTTCTCTAAGAGGTTTAGAGATAGGATTCATTGAAGGTCTAAGAAGGTGTCTTCGAATTATTTAATATATAAAATTGCGAGACACGAAGTGACGAAGCAATCGTCTGGAGATTGTTAGGTACTTAAGGACGGTGGTAAACCTTAGCAGGAAATCATTTCGTTACCACTCGCATTTCTAGATGTCACGTATTTAATGGACAAAATTTCCTAGTTTGAAAATCATGTTATTTTTCATGAATCCTTTTCTAATCGACAGGGATTTAATTGGCATTCCGAAAATTGCGTTAAAAAAATTTCCGCCTTTGCAAGCCATAGGCAATTAAAAGTTAGTATCGTATTTTTTAAGAGGAAGGAGAATCCTGGTCGGATAATTCATTTAGACTCCAATCATAATCGAGATAGGAGATGCTAAAACCATTTCTTTTCAAATAATCCCTTTCACCTTCAGATTTAAGGTATTTCAAAACAAAATTAAGAATTGCCTTTTCCTTAAAGCTTCTTTCTTCAAAGAGTTTCGTATTTCCATAGCTTTCTACAAAATCATCACCAAACCAATTAAAGATCTGAGAAAACTGAACCTTGCTATTTTCGGTGTCAATTCTAACACCCTTTTCTTGATTATTTACGTAATCTATGGATTGACTCTCCAATTGGTCATATATAATATCTGGCCTATAAGCCTCATTCCTCAAATCAGGACATCCCATCGAAGCACAATTGATTGCAAAATGTATTCTAGGCTCATTAAATTCTTTCCTCAGTATCTCATGTTCAATTTCACCTAATGTTACATTTCTCCCGACAGCTCGAAATTGCAAATCAGTCCATACCCCACTTATCTGACGTATACTGTTACTAGGCAAAAATAAACCAACTAAACTATAGTTTCTCTTGATTGGATAGTTATCAATTATGGCTTTAATGGTAAATGCATTATATGCATTAATCCAAAAAGCCAACTTTTCTTCGTCGGTCCAATTTTGATAAGCTTCTTGACTAATTGATCCAAGTTGCATGATGTATTCATTAAATTTCTCTGATGAGTTTATGATCCCTCTGTAATTAACTTTTGCATCTTGTACATGTTCTTTGAGCAAAGAGTCATAAATGGAATGTCTTTGATCAAATCTATTTGTTTCCTCACCACTAATGGCGAAATAAACAATTGAAATAGGGTTATCCCTTGAATTTATAAATAAAGAAAAGATAGCAAGCACGAATATTGTGATTAAAAATATTGCCTTTAATCTATTTATCATCCTTATTCACCCAAGAAACCCCTTTCTGTCAAATGTCCAATGATAATGATTTGTATTTATTTCTCTATATAAGATGTTCTAAGAACTTGATGGATTCAAACTGAAACGGATGAACAGAGTTTTTATCAATAAACATTCATCAGATATGATAGATTAGAAATAATATGTATAAATTTTCTA
>JALLOG010000307.1 GCA_027717645.1 Desulfobacterota bacterium AH_259_B03_O07 | reverse complement strand
GTTAATCAGAGGGAGGTCGGTAGTGATACCAAGAGTTTCAATCATGCATTAAGGAGCGTACTTAGAGAAGATCCAGATGTGATTCTGATAGGTGAAATGAGGGATTTAGAAACGATTAAAATAGCTCTTATTCTTTCAGAAACGGGGCATTTGACTCTTGCCACACTACACACAAACACGGCGGTACAAACGATAAATCGAGCTATAGATGTATTTCCTCCCCATGAGCAATCTCAAATTAGAACCCAACTTTCATTTGTTTTAGAGGGGATTTTCTGTCAGACATTGATACCGAGAATTGGTGGCGGAAGAGTGCTTGCAGTTGAGGCATTAGTGCCTAATCCAGCCATTAGAAATCTCATTCGTGAAGACAAGGTGCACCAGGTTTATTCTCAGCAACAAATGGGTCAAGAAAAATGGAAAATGCAGACCCTAAATCAAAGCCTTACTGACTTGTATTTAAAAAAATTAATTACATATGAAGATGCCATATCCAAATCACAAGAGCCAGAGGAATTGAAAAGAATGATTTACGACGTTTCTGCCACAGATGATAGAGTCGTTAGGCGTTAAGATTTATAAAGGGTGAAGACGTAAATTTAGAGGAGTATAGTATATGCCTGCTTATGCTTGGGAAGGAAGAGTAGGAGGAAAAATTCAAAAAGGTGAAATGGATGCACCAAGTAAATCTGCCGTAATTGCACGCCTCAGGCAGATGCGGATAAAACCAATACCAAATAGGATAAGGGAAAAGGGAAAGTTCTTCAGTATGAATATTCATATTGGTGGCGTCTCTACAAAAGATCTTGTCGTATTTACAAGGCAAATATCAACTATGATTGATTCTGGTCTTCCTCTTGTCAGATCATTAGAAGTCCTGACTCAACAACAACCAAATCCAAAATTCAAAGAAATCATAAATCAGGTAAAAGAGGATGTTGAAGGAGGTTTAACTTTTGCAGATTCACTTGCTAAGCACCCAAAAGTTTTTGATAACCTATACGTTAATCTGGCGAGGGCAGGAGAGGCCGGAGGGGTTTTGGATGTAGTTTTACTAAGACTTTCTGTACATCTAGAGAAAATGGAATCGATAAGAAGAAGAATAAAAAGTGCTATGATTTATCCAGTTATTGTTGTAAGTGTTGCAGTTATTGTACTCGCCGTAGTAATCCTATTTGTAATACCGGTCTTTGCTGAGCTTTTCGAGGATTTGGGTACCACTCTACCGGCCCTTACTCAGGTCATTATAGATGTAAGTTTGTTCGCAAGGCAAAATATTCTCTACATAATTGCAGCCATTGCAATCTTAATAGTTTTGATAGCTTTTCTGCACCGCAAATCTTATCGTGTTAGAAGGCTTTTAGACGCTTTTCTATTAAGGCTTTGGTTGGTAGGGAGTTTAATTCTTAAGACTGTTGTAGCTCGGTTTAGTAG
>JALLOG010000306.1 GCA_027717645.1 Desulfobacterota bacterium AH_259_B03_O07 | reverse complement strand
TTATGAACCTTAGGAATATTCATTATTGAGCCTTCATCCTTTTAAGTATTATGTCTCTTTCATAATCAGCAAAATACTCCATCGGATTGATCCACCTGATTGCGTGTGTAGGACAATTATTGGTGCAAGCAGTGTCAGAATAACCCATGCAATTATCGCATTTAATCGCCAGACGCTTGGGTCTTACTTTACGTGGCTTATTATCTTGATCTTCTTCCTCATTTTTAGTATTTTTTGAAAAAACAGCACCCAATAAATTAAATATGTTGAACCCCTGCTCTGACTTTGTAGAAACCATTTGAATTACATTGTACGGACACCTAATTGCACAACCGGCGCATCCTACGCATTTATCATTTATAACGTGAATCTCACCGGTTGGTGCTCTTTTTATGGCATCAAAGTTGCAAATCAGGCATACTGGATCATGACACAGTCGACATGCCACCGGGATTGCAATATCGGCAATTCGAGTACCCCTACGATCCAATCTAGGGTATCCATGTCGGCTTTCACAAGCCTCAACACAATTATCACAGTGGATACAGGTTTTAAGGTCAATTGTAAGTAGATTCTCTGATTGGATAATTCCCTTTTCCACCAACGCTTCAATCCTTTCTGCCTTTTCTGGATCTCTCTGGACCTCGAGTGTTCTTAGCTTCCTCTCCATTACTATCTCACTAATCTCATCTCCTAGCTTGGAGTCTGCTTCAAGAAGCATATTAAAGTCTTCCCTTAAAACCTGTATGACCTCCACCTTCGTAAAGGCTGATATAGTAGCAGTTCGCTTTTCATCTTCCAGAAGTGCCATCTCACCAAAGTAGTTGCCCAGAGGAAGGTAAGCTATAATCTGTTCTTTATCTCCGTGCTTTTTAGTAACCTTTACGAAGCCCGTGCGGATAATATAAAGGGCGTCTCCAACTTCACCTTCCCTGAATATCACTTCACCTTGTTTATAACTTATTAGATTTACTCTGCTTTCTAATCTCTCCACAATATCATCACTCAGACCGGTGAAAAGTGGGACTTTTCTGAGATATGTCCTGACAGCCCTTTCAATATACATATTCTCTACAGTATCTTTGAAACTGGGAGAACTCTTCATTAAATCCTTAAGCACTTCTGCAGGGATCTCTATGAGACTTAGGTCGTCCTTGGCTGCGACAGTGGCACTTCTTGCATAACCAGAAAGAGCTGCCATCTCACCAAATATGTTCCCTTCTCCCAAGATAGCCAGCGTCAAGCTCTCGTATCCTTCTGTATTAATACTCACCTCTACCGAACCCTTTAGAACTGCAAAAAATGTGTCGCCATACTCTCCTTCCCGGCATATAACCATTCCCGCTTGATAATGTTGGGGGTTCGATCTTTTTACCAATCCCTCCAAATCTTCCTCCCCAAGATTTGCAAAAAGATCCATTCCGGCTAGGGTCTTTTTGACTAATTCAGAATTCAAACCCTTGGATCCTTCGTTTTCTGTATTCGGTAATGAAGTCATCTGAAATCCGCAATTGTTAAAATATCATAGAGGTTACCCTATATTATACCA
>JALLOG010000305.1 GCA_027717645.1 Desulfobacterota bacterium AH_259_B03_O07 | reverse complement strand
AAAGATTGTATAAAGAGATTAGAGGAATATATAGATGCCGGGGTTAAACATTTCATAATTCACAACTTCAGCCCAGATCCGGAATTAAGTTTTAAAATTTTGACAAACGAAGTAATCCCAAGTTTCAGATAACTGGGGATACCCTAAATCGGAGGACAAAACTATGAAGATGCCAGAGGGTCTTAATATTGCGATGGACTTTGGACTACTTGACTCAATTTTTACAAGGCGTTCACGAAGGTTTGGTTTAGGAATGGAGATAAAAGACGGCACCCTTAAACACAAATCAAGGTTTAAACCAATTCCACTGACAGAACTTGAAGAAGCATTCCTTATTTGGGCTGGTACTGGTATGACAGGTCTCTCTCTAGGGGATCTTCCACGCACAGGTATCTCATGGCTTTTTCAATGGACAGGCCGCAGTTGGCCCTGTTCGGCTAATTCCCATTCGACTGAACTTTTTTATACCAATGACAATGGAGTGTATATGGTTAAACTCTTTGACTTGATGCCCAAGCAGGGTGAAGCTGCGATTTTTCCGGGCAAATCGGAAGAAGAGAAAATGGACAAGGTTCTTGAACTATTCAGAAAAAGTTCAATTAAACTTCAAGACGTCAGGGCAGATTTACCCAAGGGTGAGCCAGGACTTTTTGATTTTAACGCTTGGAACACCAATAAACCAGGGACTACGTTCTTTATACCAGTTACAAATACGACCGTAGAATATATGGTTCTTCTCTTTATATATTTTGGTGCAAAGTACGGTTTCAATATCATTGATGAACTCAACGGTGGTAGATCATGTGGTTTGGATAATTGGATCGATAAGGGATACATAAGGAACGACGTGAGGATGTCTCTCTTTGACCTTGAATTAAGAGTACTTACCACACTTAATGTCGAACAAGCCTTCATTTGCCAAAATTTGAATCTTGCTCTTCAGGCACTAGGCATCGGAGGATGGGCATTCACTGGACTACTGCCTCATTACGCCTTGGGAATTGATCCATCCCATAAGGCACTTGGTTTCCGTTTTACCAGGCCGGAAAATTCGCTTAGGAGCATTCCCAGTCCCATCCCTGTCGGACGGGACGGAGTCTTTGAAGCACTCTGCCCACCCTATGTCAAAGATATGAGAGAAGCTGTAGACAAATTTCTTAAAATGAGAGGAGAGTTCTGGAAGGTAGGAAATCCATATCCATATCAAGATCCAAGCGGCGTGCTCGATGACGAGTACCATCCCTCAGAAGAAAGAATTGAGATTGTAAAGGACTTTTGCTCATATGTTTATGAGAACTACGGAAGATTCCCGGCATTTTTAGATCCTATGTTTGTAAGACTCGTTTTTCAAGCACATCATCTTGATTTGGAATTCTACGACAAGTACTACATAGAAGGCGCGTATACGGAAATACACAGAAACCATTTCAAGAATTGGCATCCAGAGATTGAGAATATCTTTGAATAAAACTCCCTCGAGCAAGTTGCAGGGTATCAAAATTTAAACTGACCCGCTCATCCGCCATTGCTGGATATGTCACATAATTTAAG
>JALLOG010000304.1 GCA_027717645.1 Desulfobacterota bacterium AH_259_B03_O07 | reverse complement strand
AAGTATTTAGCACCATTTTATAAACTTGCTTTGGTAGCTTTGGATCACTAATAATCTCGGTTGAAACCACCGGTGGCAGAGTAAGAACTTGTGAGTTGAGAGAATCTTCAAGAACGTTTACGTCGCTTCCGCTATCACCCTCAAGAAAAGCAACTGGTGAACTAGTATCAGCTGCAATCATTGTCGGTCGTGCTTAAGCTCGTCGTAAGTCTTGAAAAATTTGGTTTTGCCCTTCATTTCTCGCAGTTGTTTGTAGGACTGAGCAGCCGCAAGAAGCTTAAGACCACGTCTTACCGTTTCTGATATACCTTTGCCGGTCTGTACCTGGGCGCTTCTTAAGAGATCTTCTGAGACTTCAACCGTAATCTTTTTAGCATTTTCCATGAAGAACTCTTTAGTATAATGGTATCAAATACCAGATATTGTACCATAGTATAATATGGTAATACATATTATTTTTAATGGTAAAATCATGTCCCCTTGAAAATTTCAGCCTGCGCTATTTTCTTCATGTAATAACAAAAGAACAAAAGGCCCCGTTATCACTCATTTTGGGTGATTATGTGGAAAAAATTCCGTATAATCAATTGTTAGTCATATTCACCGAAGAAAAACATGGACAAGGTCAATTTCATCTATACCGAAGTCGGGACAGATATTATTCTTTCCCTGTCATTTGACGAAGATACCGAATTCGGAATTGATCGGTTCATATTAATAAGAACCCCAAAATATGAGTTTGCTCTGCTACCACATGAAAGAGGAGCCTCTATTAATTGGGATGAAGAGCCTGACGTCATAGAGATTGTTAAGGAGATAACCTGTATAAGTAATGAGATAACATTTGTGTCAGACATAAGGTCGTATCAATTTGATATTTCAAAGTTGAGCAAAGACGAAATGAATGAGCTTTGGAAAACAGTAGCCAGAATGAACTTTGATGAAAGCATAAAAATTAGGCGGCAAACAAAATAGCGCCCAACCTCACAGTGTATTTAGGCTTGGACAAAAGGAGAAAACGATGGCAAAAAAGAAAAGAAAGTCAAAAGCAATTCAAGACAAAAAAGGCAGAGGCACGAAACCAAAATGTGGACTATGCGGGAAATCGGCGAAATTAACAAAGACCGAATGTTGCGATCAATGGATTTGTGATGATGAGGGTAAGTACGTATTGTTTTCATACCAGAGGAACAGCTGTCATCGGAATCACCGAAGATATACTTTATGTGATCACCACCATGTTGAAGGGCATTCAGGGAGTTGGAAAGACTGCCCCGAATGCAGAGCTGATTTTGAATCTGAAACAGAGATGTACGTGTATTACGGTACAAGCGAATACAACTTTGAAATACTTGATAACCCGCCGAGTTTTGAACCAACCAAGTGCACTCAGTGTGGGAATATAATTATTTTGAGTGAAGATGGGTATTCTTGCAAGAGTGGTGAATACTGGTGTGAAAAATGCACTGACGTTAATATACGAAACATACCTCACTGAAATTATGACGGCGATAGGGTAAAGCTTCTGTAGTTTTGTATTCGTTGAATCGTGTGTGTTAAAAAA
>JALLOG010000303.1 GCA_027717645.1 Desulfobacterota bacterium AH_259_B03_O07 | reverse complement strand
CCCACTTCTACTTTTGATGAGCTCATACGATCTCCTTTTAAATATTATATTGAAAATACGAGCGATATACCGTATAGGGATATTAAAGTAAGGGTTCGTTACTATTCTACAGCTCCGTCAACGTATGGAATTCAAGTAGGTCAGGAAATTGGAGTATTGCCGGTGACAATTCCACCTCATAGCAGGGATACCTACCTTAAGAGTGGGACCGTTCTTGGATCTGGTTCGAGTCTTTTCTATGCAGGGGATTTACAAGTACTTGGAGCTGTTCCTATTTTAGAATAGATTAAATATACAGTCTGCTAAATTGTTTACCAATCCCTAACTTCCCAATCAACGGCGATACGATCAGAATATTTTAACCTCGCCTTTTGATACTTTTCTTCTTGAACTATTTTTCTCAAACTTCTTAGGGTTTCGAAGGGTGTATCGATCAATAGCGAGTTTACAAGCCATTCTGGTATACCGCCGGATGGTTCAGCGTGATGGTTCCATGTAACCTCAATTGTGTCATTTGAAACGGGTTTAAGATTATAGCTTCCAGTTGATTTTGTTATTCTCACTTTATTGGTTTCTGAAATGTAGTCGGGAACGGATTTTAAGTTTACTGTTACTTCTTTAGTATCTGGATCTTGATCGATCTTGGAATGTAGAATTATATCCCGATCTTGTGCAGGGAATGGGAAATTGATTACCTGATAAATGTAACCTTCACTGAAGCTGATCTGTCTTAGTTTCAATGGATCTTTGCAATTATGAACCCATTTATGACTGGCTTCTGTATCATTCAAAACGGCAAGAAGACTGTCGATAGATGACTTTATGTTGGTAACCCCCTTAAATTCCTTGATTTTCGAATCTTCTATACTTCGAGTGTAAACCTTTATCCCATCTTCATCCTTCACCAGCTCCCAATCTATCTTTTCTGATCTTGTTAACATTGTAACCCTAAATTTAAAAATTGCTTTAGGATCCAAAATTCAAATACCGGTATTTCGGGTTGAAGACCCGGAATAAAGCTAAGTTTGCCTGAGCCTGCCATAAGAGTCGAGCCATTCGGGAGGTCCCCCCTAAATCTATACAGACCATACAACAAGGGAGATTTTAGTGTTAACTTCACATCGTGACCGTCTTTTAAGTCGAAAGTAGATTCGAGGGCAAATTTATATATTCGAACATCCAAACCACCAATATTATAAGAACCAAAACCGACATGAGCCGCATATACATGGTTTACCTTAACATCCCTATTTCTTTCCCGGGCACTTCCCTCGTTACTTAAAATCGGAAATACAGATGTTAGACGTATTAAAACGAGAAGAATTAATTGGACCTACGACCATAGAATTTCACGTTTGATATAAAAATAGGATTATTTTATATTCTTCGAGAAACAAAACAGAACGTATTAATAGTAAATCAACCGGTAAAATCCACTAGATCATTAATCATGAATACTGGATTTTCAGAATTAAAAAAGTTTAATTAATATTCATTATTAAGTGAGAATTTCGGATTATGTCCCGTTTTTAGTTGGTTAACGTAAGAGGAGGCAAAACACATTTAAGCGG
>JALLOG010000302.1 GCA_027717645.1 Desulfobacterota bacterium AH_259_B03_O07 | reverse complement strand
ATGTTATACATTGTATAACATAGAATATTTTATAACAACGAGGTGATCAATATGAGTTTAATAGCATTAAGGTTAAAAAAAGAAACAATTGAAGACATAGATGAGGTAGCTAATGAGTGTGATTGGAACAGGAGTCAAGTTATAAAAAGGGCACTTGGGATATATTTACAGGAGTACGCTGATAGCGATATAGCTGCTTTTAGAATTAAGAGAAAAGAGAAGAGCAGACCTTTAGTAGATGTTATGCAAGAGCTTGGTCTTTTAGAAGAGGAGGAGAAAAAGAAAGTTGAAGTACGAAGTGGAGATCACCCCAAGCGCAGAGAAAGATCTAAGAAAAATAGATCTATATCAGGCCAAGCGCATTTATAAAAAAATTATGGAAATTTTACCTCAAAGGGCCCATGAGTGTGAGCTTCTTTCAGGTGAATACAAGGGACAGCGAAAATTTGAAGTGTGGCCTTATCGAGTTAGATTTATACTTGATAAGAATAAAGCTAAGATTGTTAGGATCAGACATCGAAAAGAAGTTTATAAGTTGAGATAATAGGCTGATCTTTAATTATGAGAGAGACGATGGATTTCATTATATTTACCCCCTTTGCGCCAGGTGCCTGACGCTGTGCCCGGAAATCAGGCCTTAGCTATCCTCCCTGAAAATCTATGCCATAATCCCATTTTATGCATTAACCTCTTCTGCTCCCACCATACAAGAATAATCCCATCCTATATTTTATAATCACCAATAAAATATTTATACCACAAATAAGAATCTAATGTCTATAGGATAAAGTCTCTTTTTTCTGTAGGACTTTGGCTCATACTTCTGTAGGATTTGTCCTACAAACATTTTGAATTGAAGGGAAATAGGGAGAGAATCTGTGGACGGAAATAAAAGAAATTAACCCATTTTATGCATAAACCTTTTCTTTTCCCAGTATCTCGCAAAGATAAGTCCATGTCAACACAAAACTTTCCTCTCTGACCACATATTGCCTTGAAAACAAACCTTTTTTCCTTCAAGCATAGCCTTAAATTTAACTCGTTCTCACACCCATCTTGTTACTCGAGCTTCTCGTTATTCAGGTAAGTACATACATGGATAGCTCATCACAAAGCGACCTAAAGTCATTACACTCGTAAGTCCATTAACCGGCAGAATCCATCGATGCGGGGAGTTTTATTAATCTCTAGCGAAAAGGGTAGGGCTGACGAAAAACTTATTATAAGAAGAATTATGCTTTGCCTTATCCTAAAAACCCTTCCATCAATAGCACCAGGCAAATTATATGTCACGATCTAAGTATATTAGGCATAATCATATAATATATCACATCAACTTATCATTGTAATGGACTTAACTTATTGATTATATCTGTCTTATAATATTTTAATTTCCAGATTATCGTTAAGTTATAGTAAATTAAAAGCTAAATATAAATATAAATTAAAACTATCTCGTATAACTCACTTATGTTATTGCAGATATAAATTATAATGTATGCGAACTATAATTCTATAAAAGACTCTCCTCATAATAACATTTTACTTCCACTCTTAATTTTTATAACCATTTCAAGGCGTTATAT
>JALLOG010000301.1 GCA_027717645.1 Desulfobacterota bacterium AH_259_B03_O07 | reverse complement strand
AAGCCATAAATAAGGGATAAGGTTTCCTGTAAGGAATTCTTTAATTGCATGAGACCTGGGTGACCATTGAAAGCCTATCAATTTGATACCTTCAAACTCAGGTCTGTATGAAGCTTGCCAGTCATCGAGTAGATCGTTCAAGATAGGAAATAGTTTTTCCTCTGGTGGATCCCAGGGTTTCGTCAAATAATAATCTAGTTGAACATCGTTTATTGCATTTATAGCCGCATCAATATCTGAATATGCGGTTAGCAAAACACTCTTTGCATTAGGGAAACTCTTTTTTGCAGAAGCTAAAAACTCTACACCAGATATAACTGGCATGCGCTGGTCAGATACGAACATAGCAACCACTTCGTTTTTAAGCTTCAACTGCTTTAAACTCTCAAGTGCCTCACTGCCAGAAATTGCAGTCAAAATTCTATAAACTTTTCCATAGGTTTGTCTCAGATCTCTTTGAATAGCCCTAATTACTTGGGGATCGTCATCTATTACAAAAATTATTGGCTTTTTCATTTGCAACTATTCTAATTAAGTTAATTACTTAGTCACATTCTACTAGTCTATAGGCAAGCAAATCCTAAATTTTGTTAAACCCGGCTTCGAAGATAGATCTATAGAACCATTGTGATGTTTAACGATGATTCTGTGTGAGATATCCAGACCCAATCCAGTACCCTCTCCTGGATCTTTTGTGGTGAAAAAAGGATCAAAAATTTTATTTTGTATTTCTTCAGGGATTCCAATACCATTGTCAATAATTTCCACTGACACAGTTTTACTATTATTATCTTGACGATAGGTCTTGATTGTAATAGTCCCTTCATTATCAACAGCGTCTATTGCATTGTGAATTAAGTTAGTCCAAACCTGATTTAGTTCGCTTCCCGAGGCCGTTATTTTAGGGATACTATTATCATAACACTTTTCAATTGAAATGTGTTTTAGTTTTATTCTGTGATTCAAAATAGTAAGAGTATCATCTATTCCTTTATGGAGATCAATTTTTGATTTTCCAAGCGATTGATCCATATAGGAATAAGATTTCATTGCGGTAACTAGATCAGAGATTCTATTCGTGCTCGCTATCAATTCATTAGACAATATTCGCATCTCTACATCCTTTGATAACCAATTGATAAAATTAATTAGTTGGTCAGGCACAAGCAATTCTGTAAATTTTTTGAGAGATTCTTCTGTAAAACCAACCGAAACCAGAATTGAAGACACATTCCACGAATCATCTATTCCTATCCCTTCTAACCAATTAGATAGATGACCTTCCAAGTCACCCCTCTCTATTGGATCTAGTTTTACACCTTCAATTTTCATTATATCTTTTATAGGCTGAAAAGGATAACCTTCTTTGTTGACATGATCCTTGAATATATACCACTTCAATATTTCAGCTGAATTTAGATTAAATTCTTGCAGGGTCTTTGAAATATCATTGGCTGTTCTCTTTGCAGCTGAGGCTG
>JALLOG010000300.1 GCA_027717645.1 Desulfobacterota bacterium AH_259_B03_O07 | reverse complement strand
GGACCAGCTGGATATATTTAGAGATTATTACAAACACTACGCTTTTGGTAATTCTAATTCTCTAAAAAGAGTACTTCCTGTTGTAGTGCCCGAAATGAACTATGACGAGCTAGCGATTAAGCAAGGAGATGAAGCGCAAATGGTCTGGAATAAAATGTCTAGACTTAAACAAGGACCCGAAAGGGAAAAAATGATTAACGACTTAAAAACATACTGCAAAATGGACACCTTAGCTATGGTTGAAATTCGTAAGATCCTACAAATCATGACCCGCCTCCCGAATAGTGTATAGAATATTCTTAAAAACGTACCTTCGTTATTACCCCATAATTATGTAAGTAGAAACGACCCTTACAGTTTAGAACTAGTTAATTGTAACTTGGCTCACTAATCGATATGGTAAACTATTTTAATTGATGTGTAGCGTTATTTACCTCTTGTATTTAGAACGCGATATTGCTCAACATTACATGCAAGGAGAAATTGTGATGTAATGACAATATTTCCAGGATATACCAGAATAAGCACGTCTATAAAAATTACTTTTAGAACATTCATCCTAAGTGATCAATCGTTTCTATGCAATTCAACTTATAACACGCTTATGGTAGATTAGTAAGAAATTATGGATCAATCATCCTATCCAAACGAAGACACAATAGCTGCAATCGCTACCGCTCAAGGTGAAGGCGGGATTGCCATTATAAGAATTAGCGGAAAAGACGCATTTAAAACACTTACAAAGGTATTCAAAAGAGCCAATGAAAGCGACATAAGTGGAATGAAATCCCATAGACTCTACAAGGGTCAAATTATTGACCTCAACAGAGAAAATTCAATCGATAACGTTCTTTGTGTCTTAATGAAATCTCCAAATTCCTACACAGGAGAAGATGTGGTAGAGATCCATTCCCACGGTGGATACCTAGTCCCCAAAAGGATACTCGATATTCTATTGAAAACAGGCCTTAGACCTGCGAATCCGGGAGAATTTACACTTAGAGCATTCATAAACGGCAAAATGGATCTTGCCCAAGCAGAGGCAGTGGCAGACATCGTAAATGCTCAGACTGAAGATAGCCTGAAGCAAGCCGAGCTTCAACTTGAAGGAGTCCTATCACAAAATATCAATGAATCAAAGGAAACAGTACTCGATATTCTTGCAGAGGTTGAGGCTCAAGTGGACTTCCCGGAAGAGGATATCGACCCGATTTTAAAAGAAGAAATGATAAACCGTACAAATCTTTTAATTGAAGATTTAAATAATCTAATAAACAGCTATGAAGAAGGAAGGATTATAAAGCATGGTGTCTGTACGGCGATTATAGGAAAGCCAAACGTCGGTAAATCAAGCCTATTAAATCAGCTCGTTATGAAAGAAAGAGCAATTGTGAGTCCATACCCCGGTACTACTCGAGATTTTATAGAAGAGACAATCGTTGTAAGTGGCATTCCACTTAGACTCATTGACACAGCTGGTCT
>JALLOG010000002.1 GCA_027717645.1 Desulfobacterota bacterium AH_259_B03_O07 | reverse complement strand
CGGTAGTTTATTTTCTCGTGTTCATTCATTCCCTTGTTCCTCATTTATGCATAACATATATTATTAAGTTGATTCATACTTTCTAACCATTTTACAATATACTCTGATCAAATTACAAACAGTAATTTAGGCACTTTACACATAAAAGGATCGAGACTCAACAAGCTGGGCCTAAATCTTCTTAAAATCATATAAAGCAAGATAAAATTAGAAAAGGTTGTATCAAAAGAATAGCTGTCGCTTGTTTAAAATTGTTAGAAAATAGTTGAATGAATATTCACGCCAGACCCCAAAAACACCGGCGCATAGCGCCGTCCGCTGCAACCGTTTGTTGTTAGCCGACTGCCGTGGTGCAAGCCGCCGCTGGACACTCCGGAAGCAGCAAGGAACATGGTTGACTAAAATAGTTAACACGGTTATATTGCTTTGCATGCAGCGCTCGAAGATTACCACCAGCATTGCGGAGAAATTCTGCATGATACAGTTTGGGCAGCACATTAGGGCGGCCCGCCTTGCATGCGGGTTGATCCAAGCCGATGTAGCGAAGAGACTTCGAGTCTCGAAGGGGTACATTTCCCGTCTTGAGGGCGGCAAGGCTCGGCCAGCCGAGTCGACAGTCCGGCACCTTGCCAAAGTTTATGCGACAGATCCTAGCTCGCTCCTAATCCTGGCAGGTCACCTGCCGCGAGACGTTCGGGAGATCTTGTGGCAGCACCCAACCGAAGCCCCGGCGGTCTTGCGAAAAACCTTCCGGCGCGACGATTACGAGGAGAATGACCCCCCCCCAACTCGCAAAGGCAGTCGCTGAGCCTCGGGCGATCTACCAGCCAAGCGTAGCAGCCTCCTATGAGCTTGTTCAGGGGAATTGCTTCGAGTGGATGGAGCACCGCCAACCTAACAGTATCCACGCCATCGTCACGGATCCGCCTTACGGTTTGAAAGAGTACACCGCCAAAGAAAAACATAAGCTCCGGCGCGGACTTGGCGGTGTTTGGCGAATCCCTCCTGCCATCGGCGGCTGCGTCCGCCAACCACTGCCCAGGTTCACTATTCTCAGCAATGACGAAAAACGGCAACTCACAGAATTCTTTCGGCAGTGGGGGGCGCGCGCTTTTCGGGTGCTCGTTCCCGGTGGGCACGTCTTCATAGCCACGAATCCGCTTCTTTCACAACTGGTCTACATGGCACTCATTGAGAGCGGTTTTGAGAAGCGTGGTGAGATCATCCGCCTGGTTCAAACTCTCCGTGGTGGAGACCGCCCAAAGAACGCTCACGACGAGTTCAAGGACGTTACTGTCATGCCCCGATCTTGCTGGGAACCATGGGGACTCTTCCGAAAACCTTGCGAGGGTCGCGTTCAGGACAACCTGCGCAAGTGGAAGACAGGCGGGCTTCGCAGGGTTAGCTCGGAACAACCTTTCTACGATGTTATCCGAAGCTCTCCCACGCGTCCCCTTGAACGCGACATCGCTCCGCATCCCTCCCTCAAACCGCAGGGCTTTATGCGCCATATTTTGCGAGCAGCCTTGCCTCTTAGAGAGGGTGTCGTGCTTGACCCCTTCATGGGCGGGGGTTCGACCATCGCCGCAGCGTGCGCCGTAGGCTACATAAGCATTGGAATCGAGAGCGACCCAGACTTTTTCGACATCGCAAGATCAGCAATTCCGAAACTGGCAGCTCTGGTTCCAAATGGGGAACCCAAGGACCGTTCGTCTCGCCCTTTGGTGAACGCCGGGAGTGTGGAGCCAAGCCTGTTCAGCTAAACACAGTATCAAAATACGATCTTTCAGGCTCACGGCTCTGCCAGAATGTCGCGGTGACGGCCGATTCCGACACCGGGAAGTCGATAGAGAAAATTGCTCCGAAGCTTCTCGACACCAGACGCCGTTATGGACGCCGTAGGTGTCCTGCGTGAAGTGCCCTTGCGACCTGAAAACGACCAATCCGATCGGTCAAGTTTGGCACAGAGAATCTCAAGAAAAGTGAGCGGTACAGATTCACACTTTCCCTGCTAGCCAATCGCATAGCGAAACACCATCAGCCAGCAGTCCTCCGGGTTGTGCCCCTGCCAACCGCCACGTTGAATCGATGACTTGATTTCGATTCCCTCGTCGCCCTTCAAAACCAGATTCGATGAGTAATGGCCCCTTGGGAGAAGGTCGGGATGCCCTCCCACCTTCATGTTCGCCTCCAGCGTTTCAGAAGCTCGCGCGATATTCTTCACTAGAAACTCCGAGATAATCCCGGAGAGCAAGTTACCCAGCAGCAATTCCTCCAATGGACGGAAACCACCACTCTCAAGGAAGTCATTGAACCCATGAAAAAGCCGGTACGTTTCAGCCACCGCCTTCTCCACTGCCTCCACCTTGAGCGCGTAGGGAAGGATGACGCGGAGGTTCACGTACCGAGGATCAAGCTTGGTTGGTCTCGTCAAATGGGCTCCTTTTCAGTCTGGTCGGCTAACATTAATTATTAAGATGACACATACTTTTTTACCATTGTATAATTTATTCTGATAATATCAAACAAAGTATGTTTGTTTCTCGCCGCCGTTAACCGGCGAGAGCGAGAGTCCGTGTTCAACGGCTTGTTAGGCGCTCAAGACTAATAACACTATCAAAGCTCTCTTGATTATTGTGATCGAGCTCGAACCTTAAGTCGATCGCCGTTCACACGAATCTTCTTTGGTGTCCAGGGCGAGACTGGTGTGCACGGCGAAGGAAAAGAGATAGACCCGCCATTTGGGAAATCGATTGTAAGGCCATTGCTAGGATTTGGTAGCTGCACGACACCGGATTGCGGTGAAAACTCGATTTGGAATCCAGAAGAAGGCGGGAACGATATCTAAAAACTTTCCCACGGAGGAAGTGTTGCTGAGAAATCACTTAGACTTCCCCAATCCAATTGGACCGGGGGTTGAGTTGGAAAGACCCTTGCCTTAAAGACTGGGCTATTTCCTAGGCTCCATGTATCCACTGGCAAATAAGCTAGATAACGCAGAGGTGAGCAGCGCCCAACATCAGCATTGCTATTGAGATAAATTTAGAAATTACTCTAAACTTCGGTCGAAGCGCCATGGTGGGCGTCAGCCCGACCGCCTTGTTAGGCCGTTCTGAGATCCACGAGATCGCTTTCTTCGAATTTTGAGTTTATAGACGACCGTAGAGGATCTTGCCGTCCATCATCGTGACCAGAACCTTGGTCTTCGGGATGTCCTGGGGGGGCGATTTCGAAGAGGTTCTGGCTGAGAAGGATCATATCGGCCATTTTGCCCACCTCGATCAACCCGATTTGATCTTCGATCCCCAGCATCTTAGCGCACCCGATCGTGTAAGCCCAGACGGCTTCTTCGAGCGTCAGCACTTGATCCACGGGAGGCAGCGGTTCATTGGTCGATCCCATTTTGGAGACGATAGCTGCCGGAGGCCGCCGATGCATGGATGTGTAGATGTTGTTAAACGGATTCACGCCAAGCTTGAATCCACCCGGAGTCGCCGGCCAGTCCGCTCCCAACGCTATGTTGACGCCATTGTCCGCCCAGAAACGGAACGGGAACTGCAAGGTGTTATATCGTCCCTCCTCGAGGGACTCCAGGTAAACCTTCTGCTGCATGGCCCAGTTGCCTGTAGTCTGCACGGTCACGTCGAGTGTCTTGAAGCGTGGTCGGTCATCTGGATTCACCATTTGCGCATGCGTTATGATAAACCGCGTATCCTTGTAGCCAGCCTTTCGTAGTGCTTCCGCGGCATCGAGTGCCGCTCGGACGGCGCGGTCACCGATGGCGTGAACGACCACGTTGTATCCCTTTTTTGCTGCTCCCATGACCATTTTCTTCATCTCTTCGTGGTCAAAATAGAGAATGCCATCGTTATCCTTGTCATCCTTGTTTTTCTTTTTGTAGGGCTTCAGCATGGCAGCCCCCTGGTTTTCGAGCACGCTGTCGATCGTGATCTTCAGCGTGTCAATCCAGACGTGGTCGGATTTGTACTTCTTGGCATAGCCGTCGAGTGTCTCGACTGCCGTCTTTGCCAGGTCGGGCGTGTTGACGAAGTGGGTCATGCTGATGCGAAGCGGGAGCATACCGTCTTTGTCGAGCTTGACTATCGCTTTGTAAGCGGCCTCCCTCGCTGTGGCGATTCCCATGTCTATGGCCGTGGTAAAGCCGAACTCCGTCAGGTTCTTAAGCACCTCTGGGAGGGAGGCCTGAATCGATTCGACGGTGATCGCATTGATTTTATCGGAGACTGAATTGTAGACCGGGATTCCCTTGATCGCCCCGGTAAGCTCCTTATTCTTTTTATCGCGGATGTACTCTCCGCCGTAGGGGTTCTTCGTGTCCTTGGTGATGCCCGCCAACTCTAAGGTCTTGGAGTTCACCCAGGCCGAATGGGCGGTGTGATCCAGCAGCAAAACTGGACGATCTGGAACGATCTTATCAAGCAACGCTTTGTTTGGCTCCTTGTACCGCCCGTTCGACTTTTTGAACATGAATGCATCGTAGGAAGCGCCAAAAATCGTCTCTTTTTTGGGGTGCTCGTCAGCGTATTTCTTTACCTTCTCCAGCACCTTCTCCAGGTTATCCGAAGTTGCCAAGATCACTCCCGATTTCGTCGACGCGCCGAGAGAGATGTGAATGTGCGATTCAATGAAGCCGGGCAGCATCAAGCGGCCCTTGAGGTCGATTGACTTGGTGCCCTTGCCGTTGAACTTGGCTGCACCTGCGTTGTTGCCGACATAGACGATCTTGTTGCCATCGACCGCAACGGCTTCCGCCCACGGTTGGGCTTTGTTGACGGTGTAGATCTTGCCATTGGTGAATACATAGTCAGCCGTGTCAGCCCAACCTGAGTCCGCAGCAAAGAAACCTACGATGATGGCTAAGGCGTAAATGATGTTTCGCATTTTTCGAGTCCAGTATATCCTCATGATTTTCCCTCCTTTTAATGAAGCCTAACACTGTCATCACCCGCAAAAGGGGTTGACTGCACTTATCTTAAAATCTCCAAATAAACTTTGAGAGAGCACTTAACGAACTTAAAGAACTGGCGCCTTTTGTCGGGTGAATGAATTGTTAGGCGCTTGGTCATGATCAGCGATAGTTGCATATCCTCTGATCTAATTCCTTCAGTCATCACCTATACCGACAAGCTGGAGCAGCTTTTGAGCACTCTCGACGCCGGTAACAGGCAATTTTTCAGCTTCAATAAGACCAAGCTGTACGAGCACGGAAGATTGGTCCCAATAGATTCGTTCACTTTCCATCTTGTCATCTTTAAAACCAACGATAACAACCACAGGAACCTCAACCTTCTTCCCAGTCGGTGCAACGCCTGGCAACATCCAGTCCATGTTCGTCGTGTGGGTAAACTTCAGAACCAGTTCCTCGACGAGCTGGTCGTTGCCAACTGTGCGGGACACCGCGACGATTTCCATATCTGCTGGAAATTGCCCGATCATATGGTTGGTATAGAAATCTCGCACACCCTTCTGGTCATCACCGCCAACAAGAATCGGAATATTAACAAGGTAGGGCTCTTCGACCATAGTGGCAAGAGTGCTATCGACGTTGAGTAGTTCAAACTCAGCGCGCATGTGCTCTTCCCAGGTCGCAACCATAGCTTGCTGGGCAGGTGTGAGAGTTTCTTCTTTTTGCGTATTCATTTCTTGTTCCTCCTTGTTATTTTTGGAATCGCAACCTGTAAAGATCCACAGCGTAACAATTACAAATGCTAACATTTGGGCAATTTTTTTCATTAATTCTCACCTCCTATTGGGTTAAACGGCCTAACGCTTAGGCTGAGGGGCTTGGGGATGCAGAGTGTAGCGAAGCAGAACGCCGCGGCACCAAGTCCCTCTCAAGCCTATTGTTAGGCTATTTTTTATCTGATTTCTCAAATACATTAACACCCTTTTCTCTAGGTGAAATGGCATGAATCTCCCTTTCTTTCACAGTTAGAACATTTCCGGTATTTTCAACTTCACTCGATGTAATATGTTCGGCCAACCCCATTCCTTCCGGCGAATAAAAATCAGGCCAGCCGCGATACAAGCGCTCATAAGCCATGCTGAAAGCAACATCTTCTGGAATACCCGCCCGAACAAAGTTTTTAGTTATTTCATTCAGAGCTTCAGAGCGTTTTACTTCTGTAGCAATATCAATTTCTCCCTTTTCTTGTACCCACTTTCCATAGAGGGGTAGCCAAGCCGTCAAACTCTTAAGCGCTTTATATACACCTGACACTTTAAGAAGAATACTTCCGGAAGAGGCGCTCGTAACGAGGAAAGCAACACTTGTTTTTTCTAGACTAATTTCGAGTTGCCCTGCAACTTTATCTAACCCGTAAGTAATTATGTTTGTTGGATTATTACCATTTTTGTACGTCTCAATATAGTAATCCATAAAGAGTTCATCAAATACGAACCAGTAATAACGATTTGCTACCCAGCTCCATGGGCCAGCGAGATCTCTTAGAGTAAAGGGCCTGTCAATATTGAATACTATTGATCCTTCTTCAAATTCAGATTTCACTAACTACCCCTCTCAATTATTAGCCTAACATATATTAATAAGTCGATTCATACTTTCTAACCATTTTACAATATACTCTGATCAAATTACAAACAGTAATTTAGGCACTTTACACATAAAAGGATCGAGACTCAACAAGCTGGGCCTAAATCTTCTTAAAATCATATAAAGCAAGATAAAATTAGAAAAGGTTGTATCAAAAGAATAGCTGTCGCTTGTTTAAAATTGATAGAAAATAGTTGAATGAATATTCACGCCAGACCCCGAAAACATGCAGTGCTTATGGGTCAGTTCTCAGATGCCTCTTCCGCCTGCTGCTTCCAATACTGTGCGTCAACCTTGATGAACTCCAGACGAGCAGGGTCTATCCACGATATGAAGGAGGATGGCGTCTTCCAGTTGCCAGCGAAGTTCCGGGTGCGGATCAGAGTGCATTTCTTGCGTGTGCGGGTGAGCGCTACCACGAACTTGCAGATCTCGAGGTCCTTGATTGAAGCCGGATCATGCGGCAATTCGCCATTGTGCAGGCCTGCGATGTACACGTGCTGTGCGGAGAGGCCCTTGGCTCCCTCGAAGGAAGTCACTCTGACAGAAGGGACATCCGATGAAGCGGGAGTCTCTGCCTCAGCCTGTACCTCTTCTGGTGGCTCGTACGCATCAACTTCGGCCAGCACGCGCTCGCGGTACTCATCTGGGACTACATCGACAAGACGGCTCGTGCAATCTGCGGTTGTGACAATAGCGTCCTTGAGAAAGGAAGGGGCGTCTGCGCCGAGAACGATTCGCCATCCAAGATTGGAGACCCGATCCACTTTCAGAATTGATATGCCCGCTTCCCGATTGAGCTTGCTGTCGGAGTTGCGCCTGGTGTCGACAACGTACCCCGCGGCTTCAAGATGACTGACGATTTGATCGCGGTAGGGCTGCGCCACGATGACCAACGCCGCGGGGTAGCCGCCGTGCGCAGCTGTCTTAATCTCATCCTCGGTGATTTGAGCAATCGCTTGCGCGAGATAGCGCCCCATGTAGTTCGCATCCTGTCTCTGGACCGACGGCTCTACGTGCACAATCTTGGAATACTTCGCCCTGTCGGCTCCCTTTGCGGGAGGGAAGTGCTTGTAGGGCTTCTCGATCCTCCCTTCGAGCCTGCCCAGCTCTTCGGCCTTGGTCAGAACGTCGTTGACTGCATCGACCACGACCTTGGGACAGCGCATGCAGAACGGGAGCTTGAAGACATCGTACTCCCCAGCTTTGCTGAGGAGCCGGATGTGGTCCCAACTCGCATCGCGCAGTTGACTGTAGAGAGCCTGGTGATCGTCACCGGCAATCAAGATGGGGCTACGCTCAGCCAAAGCGTCGATGACGCCCGCCTCAAGCGCGTTGAAATCCTGGTACTCGTCTATTAGGACAAGGTCGTAGCTCTCGGGTGTGGCACGCCCAAAGGATAGACCCTCGTACGCCCGGTACACGGTGTCGTCAAAATCGACCGCGTCGTAGTACTCGCCGCGAGCTAGGTAGAACGGAATCTGGTTCTCCTCTGAGAGAGCGCGCATTTCACCAACAAACTTAGGGGCGTCGCTTTGCGTGATGACCTCCCAGTCTTCTGCGATGATGCTCGCAATCCCGGGACAGCAGCGAAAGTCTGGCGAAAGCGAACCTCTGAGTGCCGGGTCGCGTTGCAGTAGGCCCAGGCAGTACGAGTGAAGTGTGAAAACCTGAGCCAGTCCGCCTAGATCGTCATTCAGATCGTCCTTGAGGTTGTTGACAAATGTGAGGACAATCCGCTGATCGGGGTGTCCAGGCGCAAGTTCAAGCAGCTGCTCGAAGAGCGTTGTCTTGCCGGTACCCGGGCCGGCAATCACCAGTTTCTTGTCGCTGGGGGAACTCAGCACGGCCTCGATGGCAGCTCTGAGTTCAGCCTCTTCCGCACTCTGCGGTTCGTCCTCTACCATGGACTTCCCTCCGGTTCCGGGCGTTCGGTCCAACACATATTATTAAGTCGATTCATACTTTCCAACAATTTTACAGAAAAAAGTTGTCAATCCTTTTTCTTCCTTTTCTGAGCCTATTACTCGATAATGAACGAAACTCCAAAGGCACATCTTTTGCCGTCAAATTCCCCCACAAATTTACAAACACTTAGGGTAGCTTTACTGGGCTTATCCACGTATTCGTGGAGGAAACTGGGCTTTCCCGTCTCCAAGACCTGCTTGTCGACCGCTCTTAAGGCATCGGCGTTATCAGCCCAGGGTAATTCGTGGTCGGTTTTTCCGATAATATCCTCCTTGGCCATTTGAGAAATGGCTCGATTGACCCATATATACCTCCCCTCCTCATCCTTGACCCAAAAAAAGAACGGCATTTCATTGAATATTTCAAGATTTTTGGCTTGCATGGTGGACCCTCCTGAATCTGCGGCGGACCTTAACGCTCCTGCCACATAATATTAATTTTTGTGTTTATTCTATAAGTACCAAAATCATATATGAAGAATTAAGGTCTTCGTCAAGTTTTCTGAGCTCAGGTACCTAAAATAAACTAGAAAATCGTTTATTCGTGCAATATTATAATAACCAATGAGAATAACACCTAAAACTAATCAAAAGGAGGTAAATATTATGTTAAGAATTCTAAGTATCTTTATCTTTTCTTCAATTCTCAGTATTTTTGCTTTTTTAGAACGCTCGGATGCTCAGGAGTGTTTTATAGGTGAAGTCAGAATTTTCGCTGGTAACTTTGCACCCCGGAATTGGGCATTATGTGATGGGCAGTTGTTACCTATAAATCAGAATCAGGCACTGTTCAGTATCCTGGGCACGACTTATGGTGGAGATGGAAGAACTAACTTTGGCCTACCTGACCTACGCGGTAGGGTCCCTACTCACGCGGGTAACGGTCCCGGACTTACACCACGCACACTTGGGGCAAAAGGTGGAGAAGAAGCTCAAGTTCTGACTGTCCAGGAAATGCCTTCACATACCCATACTTTAAATGCAAGAAATCAAAGGGGGAATACAAATATTCCATCCGGAAACGTTTTAGCCAGGAAAAGGAACTTCTATTCTACGCAACCTCAAAATGCGATTTTGAGTAATGGTGCGATCGGCACAACTGGTGGCGGACAGGCTCATAACAATATGCCTCCGTTTCAGGCACTAAACTACATCATATGCCCGCAAGGAATTTTCCCCAGCCGCAATTGAAATTAAATGATGATAGATACAAAATGAGACAACACTTAAGGGAAAAACTTAGAACACAAGCTTTCCCAACCCCATCTAAACTAACTTAAAAATGCATTCTAGTTCTGTAAAATTAATTTATAATAATCGTCTGTGAAGGAGTTTTTATTATGGTATTGATTATAATTTGGATACTAAGCGCTCTAAGTTTGATTATCGTAGCTCATATTATTCCGGGATTTGTGATCAAGAGTTTTTGGTCTGCATTGTTTGCTGCACTTGTTATAGGATTGATAAACGCCACGATTGGATTTTTTCTAAAAATCTTAACTCTCCCAATTTCGATTATTACATTTGGGATCTTTCTGTTGGTAATAAATGCTCTTATGATCAAATTATCAACAGTCTTCGTTCCAGGCTTTGAAGTTCATGGATTCTGGTCAGCCTTCTTTGGTGCGATTGTCCTTGCGATTTTAAATATGATTTTAAAAGGTTTAGTCTTTCGATATTAATTGTAGATTAGAATACAACATATACGAACAAGGAGGATTCGTATGAATGAAAAAGTTGCATTGATTACAGGCGGTGCTAGAGGGATAGGCAAGGCAATTGGTCTCAGCCTTGCCAATGCGGGCTGGACTATTGCAATATGTTATAGGAAATCAAGTGAGGATGCCAATAACACTCAAAAAGCAATTGAAGATAAAGGAAGCAAATGTTTAACTGTTCAATGTGATGTCTCAGACCCAAAAGCTGCAGAGGCTTTTGCTAGTCAAGTGGAAAATGAATTCGGACGTGTGGATGCTCTTATAAACTGTGCTGGGCCATATCACCGTGTCAACATATTACAGGAAACTGTTGAGGATTGGCACTCAATGTTTGACAATAATCTTCATCCAATTTTTTATCTTAGTAAAGCAGTAACACCAGGTATGATTGAACGAAAATGGGGGCGAATAGTGAATTTCAGTATGGCAAATGCAGATCAAATGGTCGGACAACCAAACCTAACAGCACACTATATTGCAAAGGTCGGAGTTCTAATCTTAACACGTTCCCTTGCGCGTGCACTCGCTCCCCATGGAATTACCGTAAACGCCATATCACCTGGATTTATTGATTCGGGGAGCGCACCTAAGGAAGAGTTGGAAGCAATGGTAAAGCGAATCCCTGCCGGTTTTCTTGGCAGTACAAAAGATGCTGTTGAAGCAGCCAGTTTTCTTCTATCCGAAGAAGCAAAATATGTTAACGGTACTAACATTCACCTAAGCGGTGGCTGGGGAATGTAAGTAGCGGCGACCTTCAGGTCGCCAAAAGATGGAGGACTAAAGTCCTCCGCTACGTTTCCTACTATTAGCTGCATCAAACACCTAAAATCGATAGGCGAGGTTTTCCAACCTCGTTCATGGTTAGGTTACGAGTCTTTCTCGCGACCCTAACAATTCTATTGGGCATCCATATGTTATTTATTCTTTCTTTGTCTTGATACATACTTCGATAAACTCAGCATGAAACGAGAAACAACCCTTCGACCCTTCGATGCAGCTCAGGGTTCAGGACAAGGGCTGTCAAAAAATTAGGATTTATTAAATCAATTCCTATAGCTAAAAATCTTTAATTCAGCCCCAACCCTAAATCTTTTTTTAACGCTTTCGGAATTGATTTTGGCAATTTTTTGAATGCCGATTAAATGGCTTTTCAATTCATAAAGGATTACTGAAAAGAAAACAATAATGAAATTACAAAAAGTCCGTCCCCGAATTACGTGACATCCAAAGAGATGACAAATTTGTGTACAAAACCTTGGTTATGATATTTAACATCGGATTATAGCAGTTCCTCAATCTCAAAAATCGAGAAAAATTCATAACCCATATCTCTTATTTTTTCCGCTGCGCCCTCCTTTCTATCTACAATTACCAAAACCTTTCTTATACTGGCTCCAACCTTTACTGCTGCTTCCATGGCTCTAATGATTGAAGCGCCTGTTGTAGCAACGTCTTCGACGATTGCGACCTTGTCGCCTGAGCTCAAATTTCCCTCAATCAGCTTTCCCGTTCCGTGGTCCTTCTCCCCCTTTCTTACTATAAAGCCCCTCAAGGGATTACCGATTTGATAGCTTAGAGAAATAATTGATCCAACTATGGGATCAGCACCCATAGTAGGACCTCCGACAACCCCAATTTCAGGATTTTTATAAATTTCGTCAAGAAATATTTTCCCTATTAGGTATAAACCTTCGGGATGGAGAGTTGAAAGCCGAGCATCTATGTAGTAATCGCTTTCTTTTCCCGAGGAGAGAGTAAACTTTCCATGCAGTATTGAGTTATCCTTGATTATTTTTTTTAGCTTTTCTCTCACTTCATTCATATTGACAAATCTAACCCTACTCAATTTTCATTGTCAATTTTTTTATTTTCGGCTTAAATAAAGAGGAGCAAATGGTATCTTGTTTATATTAAGGATTGAAAATTTTAAATAAAAATGTCTGATTGTATCGAGTTTTGGTTTGAATTTGGAAGTACTTATTCATATCTTTCCGCTATGCGCGTTGAAAGTGTTGCTAAAGATGAGGGAGTCACCATCAAATGGAAACCTTTTCTTTTAGGCCCAATTTTCAAGGATCAGGGATGGGATACTTCCCCATTCAATATTTATCCAATAAAGGGAAGATATATGTGGAGAGATATTGAACGCCTTTGCGAAAAGTATGGAATAGCTTTTAAGAAACCATCGGTTTTTCCGAGGAATAGCCTACTAGCTGCCCGTATTTCATGTATAGCTCAAGACGAAGGGTGGTGTGCTGAGTTTAGTCGTGCAGTGTTTTTTGCCAATTTTGCTGAAGATCGTGAGATTTCGGATCCAGAAACGATAAATGAAATAGTTGATTCGATTGGAAGAGACGGCCCTAAATTGATTGCGCAGACCAAGCTGCCAGAAATAAAAAATCTATTACGTAATCAAACTGAAGAAGCAATGAATCGTGGAATCTTTGGAGCGCCTACATTTATTGTCGAGAGTGAACTCTTTTGGGGTAACGATAGGCTCGGAGATGCAATAGAATGGTACAAACTTAAAGTGAATTAACTCTGGGTTAATTAACTCGAAAATTTTCTTTCACTTTCTACAGGGTTACCATAGTCATTGCTGTAGATGTTAGATATTTCGAGGACAAGATATTCATCGGGTATCCAAAATATTTATTTTTTTCTTTGTCTTGATACAAAGAAACAACCCTTCGACGGTGCTCAGGACAAGGCTGCCCAAAAATTTAGCTAAAAATCATTCACTCCATCTAAAAAATTTAATTCCACCCCAGCCCGCAAATTTTTTTTAACGTCTTCGTTTATGATTTTCTTAACGCAATTTTTGGAATGCCAATTAACGGCTTTCTTATTCAGAAAATGATCAATAAAAAGGAGAATCATATTGAAATTGTAACAATTTTTCCATCACTTATGTGAAATGTACAGCAATGACCTTGAGGATTTACTTTTGATGCGCGAAGAACTTGGGTCTTGCTGCAGGGTTATATATTATAAGTTAATCTATATATAAAATTTAAAAGTTAAAAATTATTATAAAAGGAATCTGAGATGAGTATTGCGGGCACCGTCGTTATTTTAAATGGTCCGCCACACGCGGGTAAAACCTCAATCATAAACAAAGTCCAGTCAGTCGCCGATAAGCCTTATTATGCGGTTGGGATTGACCAACTTTTCAATATTGTTGAACCTGTTGAATCTGCTAAGAAGCACCATCTCAGTAAAACTGTTGATCGATTATATATAAGGGCACTTCATGGCGTGATTTCAGGATTGGCCAGGAGTGGCTGTGATCTGCTTGTTGACCATACTATACTTGATCGTGGATGGCTAGATGAATGTAAGACGTTTTTAGATGATTTGGATGTTATTTGGGTTGAGGTTAAATGTTCGGAAGAGATTCTCGTTAAACGTGAGAAGGAATTTGGTCAACAACCTGAGGGGCCTGCCCAGGAGCTCAACTCTGAAATGTATACCGATTTAGATTATGGTTACTCTCTTGATGGTGGCTCAAACTCCGTTGAAGACAATGCCAACAAGCTTCTTGATTATCTGGAGAACCGACCTATGAAGGGACAACCCAGGGCTAGGTGGGTTCCCCGTTTAATGCCATTTCCAAATGAGAGCCCGGGTCATATTGTTATTCTTGCTGGGCCGGGTAGCGCTGGGAAATCAACGCTTTGCCGTACTATACAGGAATTAGCTGAAGAACCCTTCATACAATTCGGTGTGGATACAATTATAGAAGGAATGGCAAAACGATACATGGACACTCCACTAGACCCTGAGAGCATGAAACATTTTAAACATCCACCCGATGGCAGGCTCGGATTATATTACATGCCCCCAGGTCCTAATGCTGATAATCCTACTAGATATATGAGACAGCAACTGGGACCAGTTGCTCGCAAATTCATGGGTGGCCAACTCTGTGCAGTCGCCTCAATGTCCCAAATCGGTATAAATGTGGTCTCAGACCAGATATTTGTGTACAAGGACATCTATGATGAGGCTGCTATATTATTTAAAGACCATCCTGTGCTTTGGGTCTCAGTTATTGCAGATATTAGTATATTGGAAAAGCACGAAAGAGAGCGAGGTGATCGTCCTCCGGGTCATTCACTGGCACACCTCATGCAGATGTATAGGGATATTCCCTTTGATCTTGAGATCGACAGTGGGAAGCTCACTCCGGATAATGAGGCCAGGCTGATACTTAACAAACTAAAGGGATTGATCTAGATTTCTTCATCACAGTTAATGAGGATCTGTAAGGCTTATTTCACAAACTAGAGGTAATATGTATATTATGGAAAACGTAGAAAATTCCCCTAAAATAACTCATCTCTCTTGGGGTAGTCTGAAAGTTGAAGGAATCGATAAACCCTTCAAAGATGCGAAGCTATATCCAGGGGGTGCAAGAGAGTGGAATTGGAATGAAACTGGTACGCGTCACATCCCGGGCATACAGCCAGCTGACGTCCAAGAACTGGTCGAACATGGCTCCAAAGAGGTGATCTTGTCTAAGGGTATATATGAACGGCTCCAAGTTTGTCCCGACACATTGCAAATGTTAATAGACAAAGGTATTCCAGCGCACGTTTTACAAACTGATAAAGCAGTACAACTCTACAACGAGCTCAGAGTGAAGCAAGCCATCGGAGCACTAATTCACTCAACCTGTTGATAAGAGTAGCTATGATTTTTGAGATTATAAAAATAAATAGGGACATCTATCCCTAATTATTTTATCCTTATTTATTTACCTTATTTACTCGAGAGAATTAGTTTTCCTTGCCTTTTTCTAACATAATTACGTTACTTTTCTTTTTTTGTTTAGGAGGGTGATGGTTCGCAATGCCTGATTTACAGATTCGGAATTTGGGAAGTGCTGAGCTACATCTGGTTCAAGTACAATTATGTTGGAACTTAGGTGGTATCTTTTGGTATATTTCCCTCTGACACCTTAGGAAAAATCGTATTCCTTATGCATTTCCTTATTCTTAGATTCCTTTTTCATAATTAATTTTCTCTCTCTTGGTAGCTAACCTAGCGCTAATAATACGTGTAGTATCACTCTATCAGTGTGAATTACAACTATTATCCTAAATTTGGCAGATAAACCAATTGTTACATATCGATCCTCTTAGTTTGAGTGATCGGGATCTTGGATAGTCAATGAAAGTGGATCTCCAAACGCTGTTGAGGCTTCTTCAACAGGTACCCCGTGCCTTTTGATATTCGAAATAGCTTTGCGTTTATCCCACTCAAATTTCATTTGTTAAGACTAGTATAGGTTATCGGAGTTTATTGAGCCTGGGAAATTGTAATATATATTTGTTTGGGATAGAGACTAAGTTGACAAAATATTCGTATGAATCCGATCGCGTATAATATCTTGGTTATAATATTTAAGGGATTTGGTTAAAGATAATTTTTCTTGGGAGGAAATTATGAGATATACAGTAAGACTAGTTTTTGCTGTTTCGATTTTATTTGGCATAGATACGGCCTTCGCCACTGCAGAGAATGTAATCGACGATTCGAAGTATCCCCGGTATCTCTTTGTCCTAAGCGCTCAGTCGGGGTCATTGGAAGGGAACAAATTGACACTTGACGGTGTGCCGAATGTTATATACTTCTCCGACCGTCCGAATAGAATTGCAGGGCACATGAGTTTAGAGAAATTCTTAGAGATGTGGGATAAGGGAGCGGATAGTTTCAAAGAAGACCCGCCGAATGCTGTGCTTTCAATCTCTGACGAGTATGGGGAGAAGAATGCTGTTTTAAAACTATCGCAACCTTTGATCAAGGAGAACGCTCTCAATTTCAAAACCCGTATAATTGAAGGCAATATACCTCATGCTTTTCAAAATGCTACAATCTTCATCGATAACTGGTGTCCTTGGTGTTACTAAACTTACTGATACTCTCTTAATCACAATTAGAGTTTTGTATGCGCCGAACATGGCACGCTTCGTCCTCAACCAGAGCCAACGCTTTATATACTGCCCAAGCCGGGAGGAACTTAAAAATGGGGAGAGACGCCCCTATTTCCTTGTCCAAAATAGCGAATAAAAATCAAAGACTATTATGTCGAAAAATAATTTGATTAAGGATCAGATGGGAAATATAATTTGCTTGCACCAACCAATCAGGAGAATTATTTCGTTGGTACCTTCCCAAACGGAACTCCTTTTTGATCTTGGATTGGATGAAGAAATTGTTGGGATAAGCAGATTTTGTATTCATCCGAAGAATAAATGCGCCCGAAAAGTGAAAATTGGAGGCACGAAAAAGTTTAACTTTGCGTTAATAGAAAAATTGAAACCGGACTTAATAATAGGGAATAAAGAGGAAAACTATCAAGAGGGAATTGAAAGGCTCAGTTCAGTATTTCCTGTTTGGATGAGTGATGTTAATTCTCTCGAAGATGCATATCAAATGATAAGGAGTGTCGGGGAAATTGTGAATAAGACTAAAGAAGCGGATGATATGGTTTCTGAAATTCAAACGAAAATGCATGAGTTTAGTGATCAATCAGGCACCAGGGTTGCCTATTTTATTTGGAATAAACCGTTTATGGTCGCGGGGGAGAACACGTTTATTGATGACATGTTGAGAAATTTTGGTTTTATCAATGTGTTCAAAGATTTGGACAGGTACCCCGAGGTGACTCTGGAGCAGATAGGTGATGCCAATCCTGATGCGATATTTCTTTCTTCTGAACCTTTCCCATTTAAATTCAAACACTTGAATGAATTCAAGAAGAGATTCCCTTCTGCAAAAGTAAAACTTGTGGATGGTGCAATGTTTTCGTGGTATGGGAGTCGCTTGAGATATTCGGCTGATTATATAAGTAACTTAATAACTGATCTAGAAAGTATTCATTAGAGAAAATTTAGGAGGTGTAAAATGGAAGAAGAACTTCCCCTTACTCCATCACAGCAGAAGATGGTTGAATTGTGGGAGAAACACACAGCTTCTGAGTTTGTGACCAAAAGTATTGAAGACACCATGTCAACTATGACTCAGGAACCGTTTGTAAACCATGTTCCAGCTATGACCGGAGGCCTCGGTTTGGATAACGTTCGAAAATTCTACTCTAAATACTTTATTCCTTCACAACCTCCAGATACTGAAATTGTTCTAATCTCACGTACTGTCGGAACTGACCGAATAGTCGACGAACTCATTCATAAATTCACGCATACAATAGTGATGCCGTGGATCCTGCCGGGAGTACCTCCAACTGGAAAGCGTGTTGAGCACGCTGTGGTTGCTGTAGTACATTTCAAGGATGGGAAAATTGATAGTGAACACATCTATTGGGATCAGGCATCCCTTTTAGTTCAAATTGGTCTATTGGACAGTAAGACATTGCCTGTTGCGGGAGTTGAAACGGCTAGAAAGCTCCTTGACCCTAGCTTGCCATCTAATGAACTTATGAAACATGGTGATAGAAGTTAGTCTATAATCATTCCACATGACCATTCTCTGGGAATTAAAAAAAACTCATCTCCATAAGATTCTTATCAGTATCTTTTTTCTATATATTTTCCCCCTCAACTTTTCCTTTGGTCAGGCTGAAAGTAACTCTAATGATAGCTTTTTTGAGTTCAATGGCGCGGTGCTAACACATATCCATAAAATTGGTAGTGGTTACGGTTCTGAACCTTCACAGAAGATTCATAAACATTTAAAAGCGGTTGGTTATGATACCGTTCAGTTAAATACTTTTGCATACATGAAAAATCGAGATGATACAAAGATTTATGTTGATGTAGACCCAACGATGAAAGATGAATTTATTGAACAAGAAATTCGTAGTCTTCGGAATAGTGGCTTCAAAGTAATGCTAAAACCACACGTTTGGGTAGGTGGATGGGATTTTAACCCGGATAACTGGAGAAGCAAGATAGATTTCACAGATTCAAATAAAAGAGAGGAGTGGTTTAAAAACTATAAACAATTCATAGTCTCGCAGGCGGAGCTTGCCGAAAGGAATAATGTTGAAATTTTCGTTGTGGGAACAGAACTCGTAGGACTGTCTAAATATACAATGGACTGGAGAAGACTAATACAAAAAGTTAGGGAAGTTTATGGAGGAAAACTTACATATGCCGCTGAAGGGTGGAACGCTAGGAATATCGAATTCTGGGACAATCTGGATTATATTGGAATCGACGCATATTTCCCTTTAGCTAATGAGAAAAATCCGACGATTGATGAGCTTGTTAACGGATGGAGTAAATACGAGAAGGATTTTAAAAACCTTTCTGATAAATATGATAAAAAAATCATTTTTGCAGAGATTGGTTTTAAATCTCATGAGGGATCGACAATCAAACCCTGGGAATGGAATCATGATGGCAAGCCGAGCGAGGAAGAACAAGCTAATGCTTTTAAAGCAACATACCTCGTTTTTCATGATAAGCCATATCTAGCCGGTTTTTTCGTCTGGAAATACTTCACTTATATGAATAGCTATGAAAGACCAAATATAGAAAAGGGTTTTACACCATATGGAAAAACGGCGGAGAAGATTATTTCAGAGTGGGTAGGAAGTGATAAATAAAATTTAAGAAATCATAGATTGTGATTTCATATTATTTTTGGATCTACAGGAAAGCCTTAAAAATTATTCAACAGCAAAAGGGAAGCTGAGCTGTTGAGGCTCTTGCTCTCCCGCGAGTTTATAACGTAGATCAAGGCTAACTTGCTTTACTTCCTTAGGTAGTTTTTGGAAATAGACATACCCTCTTAGTTTTGATTTTGGATTTAGCGTTCCTGGTATAAGCGCTTTTGTGTAGACATCTCCAACTTGTGGCGGGGAATAATAATAAGGTGGATAATAGCCTAAGGGGTAAGCCCCGTAAGCATAGAATGGAGTATAAAAAGGTCCAAAGAACGGCCTTCTATAGTAAGACCAGCCGGAGTAGTATCCGAACCCCAATCCTATTGAAACCCTTGGATAACCTGCTCCATAGGCATAAGAGCCCTGCAATGTTGTTGTGATAATGTCTGCGACTAAATTGGGTTTTAGCGGATTAAACTGTGTTCGATTGGCGTCAACAAGAACTATATCATCATAGCTTAGGTTTAAGGCCTTATCGGTATTGTTTTCGATTTCCAAATAGAAAGGAGTAATATAGCGATTGAGGTTGCTCGGAGAGCCCGTCCATGGTGACGAATTCACTTCGACAGTAACATCGTCCTTCGTTTTGCGGGCAGCTTTAAATTCTGGATATACAGTGCCGTTGCCTGAGATAGGTACCAAGTCGCGTGATGCGCAGCCAAAAGAAGAAAAAATGAGAAGGCATATTAATAGCTTTATGATCTTATAATTTTGCATTATCAGAGTATACTCGGAATCTAACAAAAACCTGTCATTCAAAAAATTATAAATTCATTCGAGCTTAAATAACATAGTTTAGCTAGCATGTCTATATAAATTGAATCTCTGCTAAAAAGTTTCAAAGGCAGTTCCGACTAATTAAATATTTAGTTCCTTTAAGCGAATTTTTAACATTTTACGAAGCCATTTTTTAAACCTTAGGTAATTATAAAAATTTTGCTGGATGTGTTAAAATCCGTTTGATTCAATAGCCAAAATTGATTAAAAAATTTGACTCAAGAGGTAGTTAAATAAATGAGCAAGTATCCAAAAGGGCTCGATGTCGCGGTTGACTATAGATTTAGTGATGCGGTTTTTCAGCGTAGGTCACGAAGGTTTGGTCTTGGCATGGAAATTGAAAGGGGACCTCTTAAATATAAATCTAACCACAGTCCTGTGGCGTTAACAGAGTTGGAGGAGGCTATTCTTGTGTGGACGGGTCTCGGGATTAAGAGCATAAACTTATCCGATTTTCCTCCACACGTTGGCTTAGACCTTGAGATGCAGTTTACCAGTAAAACAATACCGGCGCTCGGTGACGTGCATAGGACTGAGCTTTTTTATACGAATGACGACGGGACATACATGATTAAAATGCACGACAAAAAGCCCGATGACTTTAAGGGTCTCGAGGCTCTCAACAGACAGGAAAGAGTGGATAGAATCGTTGAGTTATTTCGGGAGTCAAAGATAACTCTAGAGGAAAATAGGGCTGATTTGCCGAGCCAACCTCCTGGAATTGCCGCCCACAATCTCTGGAATGTAAACAAACCAGGGACATCAGTATTTATGCCCGTTACCGACCTGTCGGCTTGTATCATCAATCTTTATTTTTTCTACATGAGACCGGATCACAGATTTAACTTTGTGGATGAGCTTCACGGAATGAGACCGCCTGGAACTGGGGGATGGCTTGAAAAGGGATTTCTCGATGAAGGAAAAAGAATGCCTCTTATCGAAGCCGAAATAAGGTTTGCGAATGGTTATATTGCAGAGCAGCCATTAATGGGTCAGAATATGGTGCTTGCTCTCCAAACCCTTGGTCTTGGTGGGTGGCTTTTTAGCGGATTTGCAAGCATGTTCATGCTCGGAGGAACACCTTTTAATAAAGGGCTCGGATTTAGATTTATTACACCCGAAATAAAAGGAGAAACTGGCAATCCAAATCCAGTAGCGGTTGGAAAGGATGGACTATTTGAAGCTTTTTGTCCTCCTTACTACAAGGATATGGGCGAAGCTGTTGAGGCATTAAACGATTTGAAGTGGAGCAACTGGGAATCGCACACCATGCCTTATAAGAATCCGGAGGCTGTAATGCAGGAGATTGAAAAACCCAGTAAAGATGAGATTCAGGTTGTTAAAGATATCTGTAACTATGTTTATGACACGTACGGGAGATTTCCGGCATTTTCTGATCCTATGTTTCTGAGATTCATGGTTCAGGCCCATCATCTGGACTTGGATTTTTATGACGAATTCTATCCGGAAGGAGCCTATACTGAGAACCATAGGGATCACTTTAATCTATGGCATCCGGAAATTCCCGACCCATTCAAAAAGTAAAGAATTAGCCACGGAGAGCAAAGAGAATAAAACAATAAATCAAATCTTAATCTTCTCTCTATTCACTCTGTGTCCTCTGTGGCAAAATAAAAAAAATGAAGAAGATTTTTGTAACCTCCAAGCTTCCCGGAAATGCGGTTGATTCACTCAAAAAAGATTTCGATGTTGAAATCTTTGACAAACATGAACTACCAACCAAGATTGAGGTACAAGAGGGTGCTAAGGATGCCATTGCAATTCTCTCTACCGTGTCGAATCAGATAGATAAAGACATAATAGATACGTGCCCTAATCTGATTATCATTTCAAACTTTGGTGTCGGTTTTGAAAATATTGATGTTCCTTATGCCACAGAAAAGAGAATCTATGTAACGAATACTCCGGGTGTATTGACAGAGACTACTGCGGATTTAGCATGGGCTTTGATGTTTGGTGTTGCCAGAAGAGTTGTTGAGGGGGATAGTGTTGTTAGAAAAGGGCAGTTTAAGAGATGGGATCCTTCTTTTTTACTGGGAATGGATGTTTTTGGAAAGACTTTGGGCATTTACGGATTGGGGCGGATTGGAAGTGCTGTTGGAAGAAGAGCAAGGGGCTTTAATATGCGGGTAATATACGTTAATAAAAGTAGGAGGTTAGAGGCTGAGGAGGAAATCGGATGTGACTTTGTAGATTTCCCAACGCTTCTTGGGGAGTCCGATTTCCTGGTTATAACGGCACCTCTTACAGAAAGTACGAGAGGACGGTTTGGCTTGGATGAATTTAAGAAGATGAAAAGAAATTCAATACTTATAAATATAGCGCGCGGACCTATTGTTAGGGAGAAAGAATTGGTTCAGGCTCTGAAAAAAAAGGTAATATGGGGGGCGGGGCTGGATGTTTATGAAAATGAGCCTGAAGTCGAAAAAGATTTATTAGGTCTAGATAATGTTGTACTTCTACCCCATTTAGGAAGTGCTTCATTTGAGACTAGGGAAAGGATGACTGAGATGGCAGTAGAGAATGCAAAGTTGGCTCTTAATGGCAAGGTTCCAGTAAACCTTGTAAATCGAGAGGTCTTGAAGCATAGGAATTGAAACGGTAACTCCAGAGTGCTTGAAACATTCGGGAGGTTTTTCCGTGATCGTTCCGAGGTTGGAAAACCTCGGCTATCGGTAGTCATGATTGTATGGTCCGTTTCCAAAACGGGCCGATACCAATTCGAACCCTTTCGTAGGAGCGGCTTCCAGCCGCGATATCATCGCGCCAACCCTGAGTTAATCGAAGGGATGGCTTTTCTACGTGTCAGGGAACTTAATCTTCATCGTCTTCGCTCCTTTTAGCTTCATGACCAAAAAGGTATTTGAATGGGAGTTTTAGAAGAAAGATTAAAACTGGTAGACGCAAAAAAATCGAGGTAAAAAGCCAGAGATCCCCAGGGCTGAGATAGATCTTGGAGTCCCAGACCCCCATCTGCCCCTTTAAAACTACAAAATCCCCCTCAACACTGGAGGTTTTTACCTTAATTTCAAAATCACCTGCCGGGCTTGTTACCTTCATGAGATACTGTTCCTCCTAAATGGCTACAATATTTTAATGAGTTAACCCCTAAATATTGTAATTATCTCATAACTCCGGGGTAATTGCCACTTTTAACGATTTAAACTTATTGTTACTCTATTACATGATTACATGGGAAAAGTGAAATGAATTTAAAAATATAACGACAGTTGTCATTTAATAAGTAATCCGGAAACAAGTATTATGGGGTGTTTAAAATAGAGATTACTCAATAGCTTGTCTCATGACATGGATTGGTGCATTTTCACCTGTCCATAACTCGAAGCTCTCGGCTCCTTGATATAATAGCATGCTAAGTCCACCTGAAGCTCGTAATCCAAGGGTCTTTCCGTTTTTAACGAGGCCTGTTTCACGTGGTTTATAAACCAAGTCATAGATTTTTGATTTTTTTGGGAGAAGTTCCAATTTTAAGTTTATTGAATTTATTCCTTCCATTCCTGATGAGGTTGCATTAACGAGAAGATCTGAAGATTTAATGGATTTTCCTACTGCCTGTGAATCATCAAGTGAATACGGAAATATAGGAATTTGTGGGAAGTGTTTTTTAAATGCTGAGGCTAATGATACGGCCTTTTCGAGGGTTCTATTAATGATATAAATCTCTTTTGCTCCTTTCATACTTAGAGCTGTGAGCACCGCTCGAGCTGCTCCACCGGCTCCTAGAAGAAAAACTCTTAATCCCTTTGGATTAACTTCTAAATCATCTTTTATAGCTCTTAGGAAGCCACCTACATCTGTGTTATATCCAGTTAGCTTTCCATTATCATTTACAATGGTATTTATCGCTCCGGTGAGAGTTGCTTCCGGGGAAATGCCATCAAGGAAAGAAATTATTTTTTCTTTGTGTGGAATCGTTACATTAACTCCCCGAATTCCAAAGGTTCTAATGGCACTGGTTGCAGATCCAAGAACTTCTGGGTCAATGTCGAAGGCGACATAAACACAGTCGAGATTTAGCTTCTCGAATGCGCTGTTGTGCATCAAGGGAGAAAGACTGTGACCTACGGGGTGACCAAATATTCCATAGATCTTAGTGGTTGCGTTGATATTCAAAAATATGCCCCCGGAAGTTAATTGATTGAAAACAATTTAGGGTTTGATTTATAGGTTTTTATGGGTGTGATAAGTTAAATTCGCTTTTATCGACAATTGTTAAATTAGTCCTGAGAAAACCTTCTCAGCTTTCTTAACATCGCTCGAAATTTGACCCATAAGGACATCAACATTTTCGAATCGTTTTTCATCTCTGATCCTATCTATAAACGAAACCCTTAGGGTATCTCCATATATCTCATCATTGAAGTCAAGTATATGAGTTTCAATGAGAAGCTTGTTTTTGCCGAATGTAGGACGTACCCCTACGTTTGTTATGCTCTTAAATCTCTTGTCTTCAATGTTGGCCCAAGTAACATATACTCCCTTTTTAGGGAATAATTCCCAGTCCGTGTCTAAATTAGCCGTTGGAAATCCAAGCTTTCTTCCTCTCCTTTCGCCTTCTTTGATTTTTCCTTCAATAGAAAAACACTCTCCCAGAAAATTAGCAGCTTTCTTTACGTTGCCTTTCTCAATGGACTTTCTAATTGCTGTGCTGCTTATCAATTCTTCTTCGAAATAAACTGGACCTATTGTTTTAGTTTCAAAATCGAAAGATTTACCCATTGTTTCAAGAAGTTCAATATCACCTTCTCTATTTCTTCCAAAAAATAGGTCTGGTCCAACGAATATAGTTTTTATATTGAGTTTCTCAACCAGATAGTCTTTAACAAAATCCTTTGCTGATATTTTTGAAAAGGCTCTTGTGAAGTTAAAACATATTGTGAGATCCACTCCCTTTTTCTCCAACAATCTAAATCTTTCTTTGAGGGGAACTATTAGAGGCATTTCAATTCCACGAAGGACTGTTTGTGGATGGGGGAAAAAGGTAATGACGCAAGTAGCGAATTTCTTTTTTCTTGCCACTTCCCGCATTTGATTAATAATACTTTTATGCCCAAGGTGGACACCATCAAAAATACCAATCGTTGCACAGGTGGGATCACTAATCTTTTCTGTCGGGTCAAATATTACTTTCATATTAATGAATTTTTAAAATATATTGCCTTGTGATAAATAATATTATATTTTTTAGTCTATAGTGCTATCAATAAATTAAATAATTAGCCTTGAATCTGTTATTTAAATCGATTTAAATTTCAATAAATAGCCTGAATATTACCATAAGTTTTTAACTAGTCGAAGCTGTGAATCTTCGATGTTTTCAACATTTTCGCTAATCTAATTAGAATCAATTTTTCCAAAAGGCGGGCGTAAACAATACAAGGATTGTAAATAGTTCAAGCCTTCCAATTAGCATCAACATACAAAGAACAACCTTAGTAAAAACCGATAGATTCCCATAATGTTCAAGAGGTCCTACCTGCCCAAAGCCAGGACCAACATTTCCGATTGTTGCAGCAGATGCAGAAATAGCGGTCATGATATCTAAATTTTCAAAACCCATAATTAGTAGCGATCCTACTAGGAAAATAAAAATATATAACAAAAAGAAACTCGTTATACTTGAAACTGCGTCTTCGGCTATAGTGACTTTACCTAATCTTATTGGTATAACAGCCTTTCGGTAGATTAATTTGTATATTTCTCTATAACCCTTTTTAAAGAGCACAACTATGCGTATGTTTTTAATAGCTCCAGTAGTAGATCCAGCACATCCTCCAAAGAACATTAGGATGAACAAAAACCACATGGAAAATGAAGGCCAGATATCAAAATTAGTAGTAGTGTATCCAGTACCCGTGCTTATTGAAATTGTTTGAAAGGAGGAATACCTTAAGGCTTGAATAAAACTATGGTAATTTCTGAACCATAGATCCAAAGAAATGATTAAAACAGCACAGATATTTAAAAAGAAATAAAATCTGAACTCCGAGTTATTATAAAAGCTTTTAAAATCTCCTTTGAAGAGACCGTAATGAAGAACAAAATTGGTGCCTGCAATGAACATAAAGAATATTATTATGACCTCTATGATCGGATTGTTATATGCAGCAATGCTTAAATCTTTTGATGAGAAACCTCCGGTTGAAAGGGTTGTAAAGGAGTGAATAATAGAATCATAAATGGGCATTCCAGCAAAATAAAGCAATATGATTAAAATAAGTGTAAAGATAATATAGACTCCCCAAAGTCTTTTTGCAGTTTCAACAATTCTAGGAGTTATCCTTTCTTTCGTAGGTCCTGGGGTTTCGAGGGCCATTAGCTGCATCCCTCCAACAGCTAGACGAGGAAGTATCGCAATTGCTAAAACGATGATCCCCATGCCTCCTAGCCATTGGGTTAAATTTCTCCAGAATAGAATTCCATGTGGAAGTATTTCAATGTTTGAAGTTACAGTTGCTCCGGTTGTAGTAAATCCTGCTGTCGATTCAAAAATTGCATCAATGGGATTGTTAAATACTCCGAGAAGAAGATAGGGGAGCGAACCGAACAAACTAGCGGCAATCCAGCAGAAGCTTGCTACTAAAAAGCCGTCTTTTCTCTCTAATCCGTTAATGTTTTCTTTTGATCTTGTTAAAACCTCAATTATTATGCCGACTGATGAAGTAATTAGTGCAGATACTACAAATACCCAATGGTCATCTTCCTTATAGATGATTGAGCAAATCACAGGGACTAACATGATAGGTCCCAAGTATTTTAAAAAGTTACCAAGTATGTGAAATGAGAATTTGATATTCACTAGCAGAGCATCTTCTCTACTTTTTTTACTGCCTGTGGAAGAGCAAATATTATAAGCCTGTCATTAACATTGGGAATAAAGTCTCCCCTCGGTATGATAACTTCATTATCTCTAACAACAATGCCTACTATCGCACCATCGGGGAAATTAGCATCCCTGAATGGAATACCTAAGATTCCCATTTTTTCTGTAATATCAAATTCTAAAACCTCTGCTCTTCCCTCTTCTACAAGTGCCACATGTGCTACCCCCCCTATGTGGAGAAGGCTAAGTATTTCATTTGCTACCGAAAGCCTAACACTAATAGCTCTATCAACTCCTATAGCCTCGAGGACATCTATATAATCGGGTTTTGTATATAGAACAGTAGTTTTTTTTGCGCCTAAGTTTTTTGCCAAGAGCGCACTTAATACATTATTTTCGTCATCACCTGTGAGTGCTACAAAATAATCGGCTGATTCCGCGCCGGCTTCTTTCAATGTTTCACCATCATTGGCGTCCCCGTTAAAAACCCGAACCTTCGGTAGTTCCTCTGCGGCTAATCTTGCGCGGTCAGGATCACTCTCTATCAGCTTTACCGATATGCCTTTTTCCGTAAGCGAGTTTGAGACCTTCCTTCCAACTCTTCCCCCTCCAACGATTATTGCATTTTTGATGAACTCATCCTTAACACCAAAAAGCTTTTTAAGCTTATCCATTACAGAAGGTATCCCTAAAGCGAATATATAATCGCCGGATTTAAGCGTCGTTTCACCTGTAGGTATAGTGATCTCTCCATCTCTGGAAATTGCGACGAAAATCCAAGCTTTTGCCGGCCCTAGATCACTTAGTTTCTTTCCAGAAATTGGCGTATCATCCTCAATTTTAAGCTTAAATAACTTTATTTTGCCGGCCCCCAGAGTCTCGGTTTTCCAGGCAAAGGGAGAACTAACAAGGCTTATTATTTTTTCTGAAATGATTTCTGATGGATTCACGACATGTATATCTGATCCTTTCAATGTAGAGTGATACTCTAAGTAGTTTGTATCTCTAATACGAATTATTATTTTTGAGACTCCTAGTGAACTGGCCAGACTAGACGACATTATATTTACCCTGTCGTCTCCAGAAACAGCAAGTAATACATCGGCGTTGTCAATATTAGCTTCCTTAAGAACTGCTGGATTATCACCTTCTCCCTGGATTACTGATACGTCGTGAGTTTCCTTTATTTTCTCTACACTTTCTCTATTGTTCTCAACTATTACAATGTCGTGTTCGGCTGAAAGGTTTTTTGCTAGGAAATCACCGATCTGTCCTGCCCCGATTATTATGATGTGCATTAGAATGTTTTTCCTTTTTAAGGTTGGAGTTCCAGGGATTTTTTAGATCGAATATTGAGCTGTATTAATTTGTATGCTGCTACTACTATTATTCCTATGGAAATAATCTGTGCCTGGGATAGTCCAGGTATGAAGCTGGGTGAAGTTGTCCTTATAAATTCAATTAATAATCTTTCAACGCCAAGAATCATAAGTGTTATATAAGTGATCAAGCCTACCGGCATGTCTTTTTTGCGGATACTCCATAAGAAAATGAAGGCTAAAAACATCAGAATAGTATCATAGATTTGAGTTGGGTGAACCCTGACAAATGTAGGAGGAGACCCGTTGGGAAAAGCAATTGCCCACGGAAGGTTGGATGGAATGCCGTAATCATCTCCAACGAGAAGACATCCAATACGCCCAATAGCGTAAGCCAGAATAAGGCCGGGAGCAACTGAATCGCCTAGTAACCAGAAATTTATCTTGTACCATTTGGCTATGATTAGCCAAAGTAAAGTGTAACCTAATATTCCTCCCAGGAATGTAAATCCAGATGAAAGGTATCTTAAAGGGTCTCCCATGAATTCAGATAGGGTTGCGTTTTGAAAAAGAAAAAGGACCTTCGCTCCAACCAGCCCACCTATTATCGCCGCTGCAAGGAGGATGTCACATAGATTTTCGCTCAGCCCCTTTCTCCTGATCTCCGATATAAGGAGCATGTATGCAACAAGAAAGGCGATTACCAACATAACCGTATAAGAAGAAACAGAAAGATTACCTATTTTAAAAAGAGTGGGGTACATACGTTTAATTAGGTCCTTTCTTCATTAAAATTTGAAATTTACATCCGTTATAAAACACTTCAAGTAACCAAACAACAAAGAGTAAAAAAACATTATGAATTATATAAAGATGCTATTAGCCATTATGTTAACAAGAATTAACTAATTTTTATACATAATTAATATAAATTCTATTTAGGCTAAATTATATGAAATAAATAGCTAATTTCTACTCATTATTAGCAATTACCAATTTATGTCTTTAATTCTTAGCTGTATAGATTTTTTACCATTCCATATGTTAAATTCAGGAGTGAAAACAATATCAATTTGTTTTGGAACTTTAACTTGATTGTTAATATTGAAGAAAATGGCATTAAATACTCGTTTTTTCTGTTTCAAATTAAGGCTTAGGTGTTTATCCTTTAAAATTCGCTGAGAAGCCACGTCTACTGACCTGGATACAAACACAGGCTCCGGATTACCAATTCCAAATGGAGCTAAATCAATGAGCTCAGATACCAAGGATTCATTGATATCAGATAAATCCAGGAAACCATCGATTCTTAATTTCGAATAATAGTTTACATCAGACTCACTGATAATCTTATCCAATCTAATTCTGAATTCATCGATATTTTCCTGTTTTATGGTGATGCCTGCTGCTAGTTCGTGACCTCCAAATTCTTCGAAAAGGTCGGTGCATTCGGAAAGTACGTCATAGATATTTATACCCTCGACGCTCCTTGCAGAACCTTTTCCAATGCCATTCTCTTGAACAGATATAATAACTGCAGGTTTCTGATATCTCTCAGTTATCTTTGAAGCTACTATTCCTACAATGCCTTGATGCCAATCCCTAGATGAAAGTACTATGGAATTAGAATTTAAGACATTAGGATTTGTTTCGATATGAGATACCGCTTCATTTAGGATGTCACCTTCCATCTTTTGCCTTTTCGAGTTTTCGTTATTCAGTCTTTCGGCGAGTTCTCTTGCTCTTTCCATTTCTTCGGATATAAAGAGTTCTACAGCAATACCGGCACTGTTGAGCCTGCCAGAAGCGTTAACTCTAGGTCCAAGTTTAAAACCTATGTCATATGCATTTACATCACCAGGTATGCTGCTCGCTTCCTTTAAAGCTTGCATGCCCAGACGCTTTGGAGTTGATAACCTTTTAATTCCCTGTTTAACGAATATACGGTTCACGTCTTTTAGCGAAGCACAATCCGCGACAGTGCCCAAGGCCACGAGATCAAGATAATCGGCTAGATTAGGTTCTTTATTTTTAAAGTAACCGGAATCTCTTAGAGATCTTCTTAATGCGATTACAAGATTAAAGATAACACCAACACCTGTGATCTCCTTTGATGGATAATTGCACCCGTCTTGATTTGGGTTCAAAATAGCTATAGCATCCGGAAGGATTTCGGGGGGTTTGTGGTGGTCAGTGATTATGAAATCAACGCCCAAATTTTTTGCTTCTTTAACTTCCTCATACGCTGTTATACCGCAATCAACGGAGATTATTAGCGAGGCTCCTTCAGTCTTCAGTCCTTTTACGGCTTCAATATTGATGCCATATCCTTCTTTTATTCTGTCCGGATTGTAATAAGTAACATTGATACCAAGATTATTTAAAAATGTGAATAGCAAAGCAGTAGATGTTACACCATCAACATCATAGTCTCCGAAGATCGCAATTTTTTCTTCTTTCACGAGGGCATTTTTGATTCGATCGACAGCTTTTTCCATGTCTTTCATGAGATAAGGGGATGGAAGATCAAATAAGCTGCATTTCAGGAATTGCTCTGCTTCGACTTCGTTTTTGATTCCTCGGTTTATTAGAACCAGAGCAGTTACGGGTGAAATGCCTAACTTCTTGCTTATCTTTTCGCTCAGCTTAGGATTCCCTTTTTCAATTACCCAGTTGTTCTTCATTACAAATTAACCCACACTATTAGCCACGAATTTGAACTAATTATCACGAATAAAGAAACTTAAAGATGATTTGAAAAGCTAATGCTTTCCTATCAATTCAAATGACTAAATGGCGATATTTTTTCATTTGTAGAACGAGTAATGACCTAGCAGCAACGGTGTGTTATCCGGGCGTTTTTACACTATCGGAAGTTCAAAGGCCATTATATTGTGTTTAAATAGTTCATTTTGGTTCGCATTAATCCGTCCTAATTCGTGGCTAAAAGATTATTTCTTTAAATAACTTACCATCCCTCTAAGTCCTAGCAAATAGCTATCAATACCCAGTCCCGAAACTACTCCGATCGATACTCCTGAAATAAATGATTTTTTTCTGAAGTCCTCGCGCTTGAATATGTTTGAAATATGCACCTCCACAGTTGGTATACCGGTTGAAGCTATAGCATCCCTTATGGCAACGCTTGTATGAGTATATGCAGCAGGGTTTATTACTATTCCGTCAACGCTCCCCATTGCTTCCTGAATTGTGTTTACTATTTCACCTTCTGAATTTGATTGTGAAAATTCAACGTCGGCTCCAAGTGTCTTAGCCTCTTTTTTTAACAAAGTATTGATTTCATCAATAGTAGTAGAACCGTAGATTTCAGGCTCTCGCTTTCCAAGGAGATTTAAATTGGGTCCATGTATTACAAGGATTCTCATTTACACACTTGATATTACTTTAGAAATCCGAGGTGAGTCAAGCTAGGTTGTAGATTTCATCAACTTCTACATAGAGGGGGAAACTAACGTCATGCCTTATCACTTCAAAGAATGATTGTTCTAAAAGGTTCTTTATATTTTTGCTATTATATAGTTAACCAGCGTTTCGTTTTCTTTTTAATAGGTTTGAAAGAGAATTAAGTTCTTCTATCTTTAATATTTTTGAAATTAAAAGATAAACTGCTGCCGATCCTACAACAGATGCAAACATTATTAGAATTTTTTCAATTGAAGTATCACTTCCACTCCAACTAGCAAGTGTCGATATTTTCCATGCTACTACCCCCATTAATATCGATCCTATGGCTATTTTAATGCAGAGGATCAGGGTGTCATTTAGATCTATTTTCCCGACACGCTTGTTGAGGATTATAAAGAGGAGGACAAAGTTGAGAATAGATGAAATGGAGCTAGCAAGAGCTAGTCCGGTGTGTTTTAATCCAAATGTAAATCCGAGCAAGTAACCTATGATAGCGTTAATGATAAACGCAATAAATGCGATTATTACAGGGGTTTTTGTATCCTGCATGGAGAAAAACGTAGGGGCCGTGATCCTGATACCTCCTACTGCCCATATTCCTAAGGCATATCCAAATAGTGCCTGGGAGGTATATATAGTTGACAGTTCGGTGAATTCCCCCCGCTGGTAAAGGATATTACATATCGGGACCCTTAACACAATGAGTCCTACGAGGGCTGGAATCATGATGAAGAGCATTAGTCTGAGTGCATGAGAATAATTATCCTTGAAAAGGTCTATCTCCCCTTTAGCTATATTGGATGAAAGACTTGGAAGTAATACTGTTGCTATAGACACCGCTATTATTCCAAGGGGAAATTCTATAAGCCTTTCTGATAGGTAAAGGTAAGATACTGTGCCCTGGGGCATATAGGATGCATACTGCGTGTTAACGATGATATTAAGATTATATACGGCGAGGCCGAAGAGTTGTGGAACCATCAATACCCCTATCTTCTTTACGGCCGGATGCCGGATTTTATTCCTAAAGGTGAAAAGAAAATCCCTTTGTTTTAGAAATGGTAATTGGAATAAAAGCTGAATGGCCCCTCCTATGATCAACCCTATTGCGAGCGATATAATTGGGACGTCGAGGCTTTTGTGAATGAGGAAAACGGTCATTACGATAACGATGTTAAGGATTACGGGTGAAAAGGCGGGTGCGAAGAAATGCCTGAGGGAGTTCAGGATCCCCATGGAGAGTGCGGTAAGGGAAATGAAGAATATGTAAGGAAACATTATTCGGTTGAGTTCGACCGCGAGGTTAAATGTTTCACCCTTAAATCCAGAGGCGAAGAGTTTAATTATATAGGGTGAAAAGATGATGCCTGCGATGGAAATCAGGATTAAACCTATAAATAAAATCGTGAAAACTATATCTGAAATCCTTTTTGCTTCCTCTTTAGTTTTGTTCTCTAGATAATCTGTGAAGACTGGGATGAAGGAAATAGTTAACGAGCCTTCGGCAAAAAGCCTCCTTAGAAGGTTAGGAATTCTAAATGCCACATAGAATGCGTCTGTTTGGGCTCCTGCTCCAAAAAAATACGTTATCACCATATCCCTTACTAATCCCATTATCCGACTTAATAACGTGAGAGATCCTATAAGGCTTGCGGAACGGGTTATTTCCTCTTTATGGTTCATCAAGGGGTGTAGTTTATATTGGAAGAGTAAAAACAATCAAGTGATATTGTTTATTTAATCATATCCTGTGTTAACATCTAGGGCTCAAAAGATAAATAATAGGAGTTTCGTCGCATTGCGATATTTATTGAAAGAAGAGATACCTGGGATTTGGTTTATAGACCTTGGGGTAGATGACGAAAAAGAATATACTGGTTCATATATCATAAGTTCTGGTAACGAAATTGCTTTGATCGATGTTGGGCCGGCTTCGACTTTTCATAAAGTACTAAGTGCCTTAGATGAGATAGGTCTACCTTATGACAATGTTAAATATATATTTGCTACCCATGTTCATCTTGATCATACTGGAGCAGTTGGGAATTTAATTAAAAGTTTTCCAAACGCCCACGTGGTCGCTCATAGTAGAGCACTAAACCATCTTATCGATCCTGAAGACGCTCTGTGGAGAGCATCAAAACAGGTGTTGGGTTTTGTTGCGGATGTATTTGGCAAGCCTGAAGCAGTTGCTAAAGAGAGAATTTTAGGTTTTGATAGAAAGGAGATATTTACTGTCGGGAAGGACTCTTTTGAAATGATACCAACACCGGGACATGCAAGTCATCATGTTTGTATATTTCGTGAACAACAAAGGATAGTTTTTTCAGGAGATGCTGCTGGAATATACATTCCAAGTCTTGACGTTCAACTCCCTATTTCTACCCCTCCTTTCAAGCTTAATCTCGCTCTGAAATCAATTGAGACAATGATTTCCTTAAAGCCAAACAAAATTGCATTTACCCATTTTGGAGTTGCTTCTAATGGAGTTTTAAGATTAAAGAGATACTACAATCAACTGATCGAATGGTATGAGAGCATTAATGAGATTATGCATAAGAAGATGAAGGATCAAGAAGAGATGCTTGAATTTATATCGAAGCGTGATAAAGACTTACTTACGTTTCTTCAGAAATCTAAAGGTCATAAAGGATTGACAAGGGGACTTAAGTCGAACCTGGAGGGTTTCATTCAACTAATTGCCGATGAAAATGAAAACGTACAAATTTTGGACAAATATCAAAATTAATTTATTTCGATCTCATCAAACTCTATTTCCTTTTTTAATTCCTCCAATATATTTCTAGCCTCAGTAATCGTATCGTCGGTAACAATTATCTTTATGATTGCATCCCGAGGATTTTCAGTCCTTGTCCAAGCAATATGAGAGTATGTGCCTATAATGGACTGAAAATAGACGGTGCTGCTGGGTTTTTTTAGTTTTATGTAAATTGTCGCCATTCGATCTGACAAGAATATAGTAGTTTTATCTGGATAAGTCAATTCTAATTAGCAATGGGTTGTTCACTAAAAGCATCACCCAATTCCCAAATTAAATCAATATCTATAGTGAGGTATGATATATTATTAAAGGAGAATGTTTATTAGTTGTATATCCTCCTGTAATCAAACATAAAAAGGTAATTGCCTTATTTTGACAAATTGGTGATTTTAAAAAATATTTAAAAATTTCAAGAAGTTACTTGACAAAGTTGATAGTTTTTTATATAGTGGCATAATATTGGTATAAAATGGCATATTAAGGCATAAAGTGGGAGAGGGGTTTTATCATGTTTCGTGGAAGGTATGACCACATAGTAACCGAAAAAGGTCGCATGAGTGTCCCTGCGAAATTCAGGGAAGTTGTGCGGGAAAAATACCGAGAAGAAATACTAATAATTACTACCTTTGATAAGTGTTTAGCTGCCTACCCTATAAGGGAATGGAATGAAATTGAAAGAAAAGTCTCGGAACTTCCTCAGTTTAGGCAAGAGGTAATTTCATTTCTCAGGTATTTGATGGGAAGTGCTATTGATTGTCCCATTGATGGGCAGGGCAGAATTCTTATACCTCAATCCCTTAGAAGCCACGCTCGTGTAGATCGTGATGTCGTAGTTATAGGTATGCTCAGTAGGTTTGAAATCTGGGCTAAAGAGGTATGGGAAGAGGAAGAATCCGAGAAGGCATTTGAGGACTTTAAGAGGAGCAGGGAAATTCTAGCGGGAGAAGGGTTATAAAAATGGAGAACGCTCTATTGTCAAATGAATTTTTCGGTCATAAGTCGGTTATGTCCCATGAGATTTTAAGTTTTCTAGATCCAAGGGCAGATGGGATATATATAGATGCTACTTTAGGTCTGGGTGGTCATACTGAGAAGATACTTAAACATTCTGATTTCAGGGCTAAAATCGTTGCGTTTGATGTAGATGATGAATCAATCTCTTTTGCTAAAAACCGTCTTTCAAAATTTGAAAGCCAGGTGGTTTTTGTAAATAAAAACTTTATTCAGCTTGATAAGGTTCTTGATGATCTGAGCATAAGGGAGGTAGATGGAATAGTTGCAGACTTAGGTATATCTTCCTATCAAATTGAATCTGGTGGCAGAGGGTTAAGTTTCTTAAGAGACGAACCTCTTGATATGAGGATCGATACCGGTCTAAGGTTCACTGCTTTTGATTTAGTGAATGAATTGGATTTTGAAGAGATTTCAAAGGTTTTAAAAAATTATGGTGAAGAAAAATGGGCAACTAGGATAGCTAGGGAAATTATCAAAACCCGTCAAAAAAAACCAATTAATTCGTCGCTTGAGCTGGCAAATACGGTATCGAATGCTATACCTAAAAAGTTTCATCCAAGAAAAATACATCCTGCAACAAAGACATTTCAAGCTTTTAGAATATCTGTGAACAATGAACTAGAGAACTTAAATATCTTCCTGGAAGAAGCATCGAGCGTCCTGAAGCCCGGAGCTAGAATTGCTGTAATTTCTTTTCATTCACTCGAAGACAGAATTGTAAAAAATACATTTAAAAGGCTGTCATCATCTTGTGTCTGTCCTCCTCGAATACCTAAATGTGTTTGTAATAAAAAAGCCAGTCTTAAAATTCTTACAACTTCTCCGCTTACACCAACGACTGAGGAATTGATCAATAATTCAAGAGCAAGAAGTGCAAAAATGAGAGTGGGAGAGGGTATTTAAGACATGGAGTATGCAAGAAAAAAAAGAAAATCAAAATTAGAGAAAGTTATTTTTTCTACTAGGTTCATAGTACTTGTTCTCATCGTCATTGGACTAGCTCTTGGTTTTGTACGAATCAGGTTTGAGGAAACAAAAATAGGATATGTAATTTGTGTTAATAAAAAAATCGAAGAAGAAGAATTGAGTGAAAAACTTTATCTTCAGGCAGAAATAATGAAATTAAAAGCACCTAAAAGAATCGAAAATGAAGCACGAGAGCTAGGATTTAAATTTCCTACCCAAGAAGACGTTATATACATCGAACGAACTACAGTAGTTGGAGAAAACAGATGAGAAAAAGGACAAACTCAAAAAGAATATCTCTTGCTGTAGATTTAAGCAATAAAGGATGGAAAATCTGTTTAATAGGAGCATGTATCCTTGGTTTTTTTGCTGTAGTTTCAATTAAAGCATTCAAACTCCAAGTGTTAAATAGGGAACGGGCAGTTGACCTCGGGAAAAGACAACACCAGATACATTATACCATTCTTCCGCATCGCGGGAAAATTTACGATATTAATAAGAAAGAACTAGCCATACATGTGGATACTCAGTCGATCTATGTAAATCCTAAGCTCGTAAAAGATTCCAAGGAGTTTTCAAAGAAGATTTCTAAACACCTTAATCTTTCACCAAAAAAGATTTTGGGAATACTAAACTCAAAAAAATCATTTGTTTGGATAAAAAGACATCTCAAGCGTGATTTAGTCTCTAAGCTTAAAAGTGAAAATATTAAAGGAGTGGGTTTTATTGAAGAGCCTATGAGGGTCTATCCAAATGGGCATCTAGCGGGTCAGGTTCTTGGATTTACCAACATTGATTCAAAAGGGATAGAGGGAATTGAATTCAAGTTCGAAGACTTCCTTGCTGGAAGACCTGGGAAAATAAGCGTAAAGAAAGATGCTCGCGGAAGGAAAATTATGAGTACCAATTATTATATAGAGCCGATTTTATCTGGTTATGACCTTGTCCTTACCTTAGATTCTCATATTCAAGTTATGGTTGAAGAGGAACTCAAAGAGGGTGTAGAAAGGACAAAAGCGGATAAAGGAATGGCATTAATTATGAATTCGGAAACAGGTGAAATAATGGCGATGGCTTCATATCCGTTTTTTGATCCCAACAATTATAGGGATTTTCCGGCTAAAAAGAGGAGGAATCTCCCTATTTGGTATTCGTTTGAGCCTGGATCTACTATGAAGGTTTTTCTCTTAGCGGCTGCTTTGGAGGAGAGAAAAGTAAATCCAGCTACAAAATTTGATTGTGAAAACGGGTGGAGAAGAGTGGGTCCATCTATTATAAAAGATGTTCATCCCTACGGTATACTTACTGTGTCTGAAATTTTAGAGAAGTCCAGCAATATTTGTGCTACAAAGATAGGTGAGACATTAGGAAGGGATAAGTATTATGGTCATCTTAGTAATTTTGGCTTTGGAAAAAAGACGGGGATTGATCTTCCTGGGGAATCTAATGCAAAATTGGCAAAATCAGAGCATTGGGGACCAGTTGAATTAGCAACTATTTCTTTTGGTCAGGGTATCGCAGTGACATCTCTTCAGATTGCATCGGCACTATCTGCTGTTGCAAATCGTGGATTTTTGATGGAACCTTATATTGTTAAAGAAATTTATAGCGCCGATGGATATATTATTAAGGAAATTAAACCAGAATTGACCCGTAAGGTATTATCATTTGACACTGCCGAAGACATTAGTGCGATGATGGAAAGAGTTGTAGAATCTGGTACCGGTAAAAGGGCTGCGATATCTGGATATAGAGTAGCCGGAAAGACAGGAACAGCCCAGGTTCCAAATCCAGTTACAGGGGGTTATTATAAGAACCGTTTTATTTCATCATTTATAGGATTTGCTCCAGCAGATGATCCAAAAGTTACGCTTGTAGTAGCTGTAGAAAACCCGAAAAATGGTTTTTATGGAGGAACAGTGGCCGCACCAATATTTAAAGGAATTATGGAAAAGGTTCTTTTATATCTTGGTATTCCTCCCATAAAAGAGTTTGTTGGAACAAAGGTGATGCCAGATCTTCGCGGGATGAGTGCTAGAGAAATTCTTAGATGGTCAGAGAGTGAGGGAGTGGAGGTTCGTATAAAAGGAAGCGGATTTGCAGACTCTCATGTACCTAAGCCGGGTGAAAGCATTAAAGAAGGCATGGTTTGCATGATAGAGTTAAAGCAATCGATATGAATTTGAGGGAGCTAATCGAGGGCTTAAAAATTAAGAAATTGCTTGGCTCTGAAGATATAAAGATCGTAGGCATTTCCCATGATTCAAATCAAGTGCGGGATGGGTTTCTTTTCGCAGCGATAGTAGGGGATAGTGCTGATGGGCATAAATTTATAGGAAAAGCCGTTGACAGAGGGGCTAAAGCACTTCTTGTTGAACATTTGGATGATTGTAATTTCGAAAACGTGACCACAATTCAGGTCGAAGATAGTAGATCATCTCTTGCTCTAATTTCGTCAAATTTTTATAAACATCCTTCAAAGGAGCTTAGATTAATTGGCATAACCGGCACAAATGGTAAGACAACCATCACTTATATTTTGGAGTCGATTTTCAGCAAAGAAGGGAAGACCGTCGGTGTGCTTGGGACAGTGGAACACAGATATCCGGGGAAAAAAATAACCTCTGATATGACTACTCCGGAATCGACAGACTTGATGGCATTGTTAAGAGACATGCGATCGACTGGTGTTGAATATGTTGTAATGGAGGTTTCTTCGCATGCCTTGGATAAAAAGAGGGTCTTGGGGTGCCATTTCGATGCAGTTGTCTTCACTAATCTTTCTCAAGATCATCTGGATTATCACGAGTCATTGGAGAATTACTTTCAAGCGAAAAAAAGATTGTTTTCAGAAGTTATCAGACACAGTGAAAAGCAACCAATCTATTCTGTGATAAATATCGACGACCAATATGGTAGAAAACTCGTGAAAGAATCCGCAGGTGAAATAATTACTTACTCAAGAATGGATAGGTCTGCAACCGTGTTTGCAGAAAATGCTGATTTTTCACCTCACGGGATTAGGGCTCAATTAATAACTCCTTGGGGTAGTCTTGAACTCAATTCAAATCTTTTCGGACATCATAATATGTCTAATTTAGTAGCAGCAGCGGCTACCGCGCTTTCACTGGGTGTTTCAAAGAGTTCTGTTGAGACGGGCATTCAAAGAATCTCAACAATACCAGGGAGACTTGAAAAAGTGCAAAACCCCCTCGATATTACGGTTGTGGTTGATTATGCTCACACTCCTGATGCCCTAAGGAATGTGCTTGAAGTAACAAGGGGCATGACTCAAGGTGATCTTATACTTGTCTTTGGATGCGGGGGAGATAGAGATCCTTTGAAGAGACCTATCATGGGAAGTATCGGAAGACAACTCTCGGATATTCTCATCGTAACATCTGATAATCCACGTACCGAGTCGCCTGAAAAGATAATTGATCAAATAGAGAAAGGCATTTACGAAACTGGCTTTGGTGAAAATAGATATTTTAGAATATCCGATAGGCAGAGTGCTATAGAAAAAGCTATTGAAATTGCTAGAAAGGGTGATTTAGTTCTGATTGCAGGGAAAGGACATGAAGACTACCAGCTTATTGGGACAAAAAAAATACCATTTGATGATAAAGAAATTGCTAGAAATAAAGTTCAGGGAATGATGGGGTAGATAATAGTAAGATGTTAAAGCTCGGCTTTGTTCTTAGTTCAACGAATGGAAATCCTCTTTCCAATTCTGAGCACGTTTGTTTTTCAGGCGTTTCTACCGATTCAAAAAAAGTAAAGGGGGGGGAACTATTTTTTGCTCTAAGGGGAAGTAGGTTTGACGGACATGATTTTGTTTCTGAGGCTTTGGTTAAAGGTGCCAAGGGAGCAGTAATTGAAGAAGCTAATTCGTTTACGAGAAATGGAAAGGTTATTATACAAGTTCCATCTACACTTAAGGCATTGGGAGACCTCGCTCGAGCTTGGAAAAATGAATTTCCAGATTTAAAACTCGCAGCCATAACAGGATCCAACGGTAAGACTACAACAAAGGAGATGACCTCGAGCATATTATCCATTAGGTTCTCCGTGTTAAAGAACTCTGGAAATTTTAACAATTTAATCGGTCTTCCACTAACGCTATTAAAGCTTAACAAAAACCACAATGCGGCTGTGGTGGAGTTTGGAATGAATGAATTTGGCGAGATAAGAAGACTGGTTGAAATAGCTAATCCAGATATAGGAGCTATAACAAATATTGGAAAGGCTCACCTTGAAAAACTTGGAGGCATTGAGGGAGTTGCAATGGCAAAGGGTGAGCTTGTTGAGAGGTTTAGTAAAAAAAACACATTTGTTGTTAATATGGATGATCCTTTTATTCAAGACATAGCAAAAGGTTTAAGATGTAAGAAGATTCCTTATGGTTTGAATTCGGCCGGATTACTGATTACTGCGAAGGATATCAGTCCTGTTGGTTTCTCTGCTGTTAGATTCAACTTGATTATGGGTGAAAGAGAGATTCCGATAAGAATAAGAGGTGTTGGTATTCATAATGTTATGAACGCACTCTGTGCAGCTGGAGTAGCTTTTTCATTTGGGTGTGACTCAGATGAAATTCAGGCTGGGCTAGAAAGATTTGTTCCTGTTTATATGAGGTTAGAGGTTTTGGATACTCCTTACGGATTTAAAATATTAAACGATTCATACAACTCGAATCCAGATTCTGTGAGAAGGGCAATAGAAGAACTTATGAGATTGAAAGGTAGCGGAAGAGCAATAGCAGTAATAGGTGATATGTTAGAGCTTGGCAGTAGGAGTGAGCAAGAACACAAGGGCCTGGGTGAGTTTCTCTCACAATTGAAGGTTGATTACGTTATAAGTTACGGGAAATTCGGAAGGAGCGTTTTAGAGGGTATAAAAGATAATGGAAAGGGTATTTATACTGAAAACTATGAAGAGGCGGCCCAGGCCATTATAAATTTTGCAAGAAAGGAAGACCTTGTTCTAATCAAGGGTTCGAGAGGAATGAAGATGGAAAATGTTGTTCAGAGAGTTTATGAGGGATAAGAGTAAATGTTTTATCTTCTATATTTGTTGAAAGACGACTTTATTATTTTTAATGTTTTCAGATACATCACCTTCCGTTCATTTGGTGCAGGTGTTACTGCTTTTTTAATAAGTATAATTTTAGGTAAATCCTTTATAAATTACCTAGCAAGAAATCAGTTTAAAGAGAGTATACGCACCGACGGTCCTCCTGGACACACAGTAAAATCTGGAACCCCAACAATGGGAGGGGCATTTATAGTCATAGCTATCGCAATCTCATCTTTTTTATGGGTAAATCCTCTTAATGAGTCGGTCTGGGTTGCCCTTCTTTTCACATTTAGCTATGGGCTCATTGGATTAATAGATGATAGACTAAAAATTGCCAAAGGTAAGGGAATGAGTGCAAAGGTAAAATTCCTGCTACAGATTTTTTTGGGTACTTTCTTCATATTGCTCCTACTGAGTGAATATAGCGGATTTACGATGTCACTCAGGGTTGATGAAGTTGCTTTTTATTCATATACTTCGGTAATAATACCTTTCTTTAAGCAGATTGTAATCAATCTGGGTTGGTTCTATATACCATTTGCAATTTTAGTCGTTGTAGGTTCCTCAAACGCTGTCAACTTAACTGATGGACTTGATGGATTAGCCATAGGTTCTATTTCTATAGCTACTGCAACGTATATTATTTTTGCATATCTTTCGGGAAATTTTGTTTTTGCTAGGTATCTTCAAATTCCATATATACCCGGTGGAGGTGAATTAGCCGTATTCCTCGCATCTGTTGGTGGCGCTTGTCTCGGGTTCCTTTGGTACAATTCTCATCCAGCTCAGGTTTTCATGGGTGATGTGGGTTCACTATCTTTGGGAGCTGCAATTGGTTCAGTTGCATTGATTATCAAACAGGAAATTCTACTTGTACTGGTGGGTGGCATATTTGTTATGGAGGCATTGTCTGTAATTATTCAAGTAGTATCTTTCAAAATGACTGGAAATAGGATTTTTCGAATGGCGCCTCTACATCACCATTTTGAGCTTAGTGGCTGGTCCGAATCAAAGGTTGTAATTAGATTCTGGATAATATCTCTTGTCCTTGCTCTTCTGGCACTTTCTACATTGAAACTTAGGTAGTTTTTATTAACAGATTGATATCTAGAGTGTGTTATTAAAGATGGAATTAAATAAAAGAAAAGTGCTTGTTGTTGGTCTTGGGAAAACGGGACAGGAAACTGTTAGGTTCTTGATTGCGAAGGGTGCAGAGGTGAGGATAAGCGATATTAACGTGCGTGAAAATCTAACAAGGGAAATTGATGAGTTTGAAAAACAAGGTGTGTACATAGAAACAGGTATGCATAGGTCAGAAACCTTTCTTTCTTCTGATTTGATTGTTTTGAGTCCAGGTGTGTCTTTTAACTTGGCTCAAGTAAAAGAGGCTAATGGCAATGGCGTTGAAGTAATAAGTGAGATAGAGCTAGCATATAAATTTACAACAAAACCTATTATAGCAGTTACCGGCTCAAACGGAAAAACTACCACATGTAATCTAATTGCACGAATTTTGCAAGGTGCAGGAAAAAAGGTTTTTCTAGGTGGAAATATAGGAACACCTCTTATTCAGATTGCCGATAAAGATAGCGAGTTTGACGTTCTCGTTCTCGAGCTGAGTAGTTTTCAAATTCAGGGTATTAAAACATTTAAGCCATGTGTCGGAATTATTCTTAATGTATCGCCTAACCATTTGGACCACCACGAAAATTTCGAAGAATATGTCGAGTCAAAGATGAAACTATTTTCTAACCAGACTACTCAGGATTGGGCTGTTTACAATGCAGATGATAGCGTAATAAAGAGCTTTTTATCAAGAATTAAATCAAGAAAAGTTTCGTTTGGAAAAGAACCGAAGGAAAATGGTGTTTATTATGATGGAAAGTTTGTCAGATTTGAAAATAGTACATACGACTTAACAACTATGAAACTCATGGGAACTCATAACATAGAAAATTCCATGGCTGTAGTGGTTGCGACCAGAATTTTTGGTTGCCCACCCGAATTGATAGAAAGAGAGATTACAGAATTTACTCCTCTTCCACATAGAATTGAATTCGTTCGCGATATTAGTGGAGCTCGAATTTATAACGATTCAAAGTCAACAAGCCCTAGTGCGACACTCGGAGCACTGGAAAGTTTTTCGAATCCAATAATTCTTATTTCAGGTGGCAAAGACAAGGGTTTAAGCTTCGAAATTTTAAAAGATAAGGTTGAGAAAAAGGTAAAGTACCTGATCCTTTTTGGGGAATCGAGGTTTAGAATTCAAAAAGACTTGGGCAGTGAAGTTGAAACTGCTCTGGCTAGTTCACTTGAGAATGCTTTAGAGAAGGCCAGGGCAAAAATGACAAGAGGGGACACAGTACTATTTTCGCCTGCATGTTCAAGCTTTGATATGTATATTTCATATGAAGAGAGAGGGAGGACATTCAAAGACATTGTTCAAAAACTTCCTTCATAAAGGAACTGGATATGATTTGGGTATCATCATTTCAGTAGTTTTTCTTATATCCATGGGTATGCTCATGGTTTACAGTACAAGCTCTGTATTTGCACTTGAGAAATATGGTGACCCCAACTATTTTTTGAAAAGGCATGCTTTATATCTATCGCTTGGTTTACTCAGCATGTTTGTAATGATGAAGATTAACTATCGCTATCTTAGAAAGATAGTCTACCCAGCATTCATATTTGGTATATTAATGCTGGTTTTGGTGCTTATTCCAGGTATAGGAAAAGAAGTAAGTGGAGCTAGAAGGTGGATAGAGATCGGTCATTGGACATTTCAGCCTTCGGAGATTACTAAATTTATATTGGTTTTATATCTTGCCCATTCTCTAACTAAGAAGAAGGATAAGATTGAAACATTTATGGTTGGATTTGTATCTCATTTATTGATAGCGGGTGTCTACATCCTTCTTGTGCTATTAGAACCTGATTTTGGAATGGCAGTAACCCTTATTGTGGTGCTTTTCGCAATGCTTTTCGTAGGAGATGTGAAGATCAAATACTTAGCTCCTTTAGGGGTTGCTTCAGTTTTTATTCTAGTATTGGCAGTGATGACAGAAAGTTATAGGATGAAACGTATAATGTCATTTTTAGATCCATGGAAAGATCCTTTGGGTTCTGGATATCAAGTTATTCAATCATTCGTCGCGCTGGGTTTGGGTGGAATTACTGGAAGTGGTCTTGGTGATAGCACTCAAAAGCTGTTTTTCCTCCCCCAGGCACATACTGATTTCATATTTTCTATAATTGGCGAGGAGTTGGGTTTTATTGGGATTCTTTCGGTTATCATTGGTTTTGGATTTCTACTCATTAGGAGCCTAAGAGTTGCAATCAGGGCGAATGATCTTTTTGGTTGCTTCCTAGTTTTTGGCTGTATCCTCCTTATCACAATACAAGCAGGAATAAACATGGCAGTCGCTGTAGGGTTATTTCCTACTAAAGGATTGACTCTCCCCTTTATTAGCTATGGTGGCACCTCACTTGTAAGTAGTCTTGGGGCGGTAGGATTAATTCTTAGTGTTTCTAAATCAGGGAGAAAATGAGGATTATAATTGCAGGTGGTGGAACAGGAGGCCATATTTACCCGGCAATTTCGATTGCAGATGAGATTCGAAGAAGAAATCCGGATAACGAAATCCTTTTTGTATGCACAAAAAATGGATTTGGAAGCGAGAAGATTTTGAACGAAGGCTATAAGCTCGAATACATTAGCTCAAGTGGTATAGTAGGCAAAGGATTAATGGACAGTATTTTAGGTACTACATCTGCAATTAAGGGTGTTTTTGATTCCTTTAGAGTTATTATAAAATTTAAGCCAAATGTTGTAATCGGAGTCGGTGGATATGTTTCAGGTCCTGTTGTTATTGCTACTTGCTTGCTGTTTATACCAGCTGTGATCTGTGAACAGAACTCAGTACCAGGATTAACGAATCGAATACTGGCAAGGTTTTCAAAGAGGGTTTTTGCTGCTTTTGATGAAAGCATAAAATATTTTCCAAGGGTTAAGACAAGGGTGTTAGGAAACCCAATTAGAAACCAAATCCTGGCGGTCAATAAAGCTACAAATATTAGAGATGGACTTATAGTTCTTGTATTTGGGGGGAGCCAGGGAGCTCACAAACTCAATATATCGGTTCCAAAGGCTTTTGGAATTCTAGGAAGGAAAGATATCAATATTATCCATCAAACTGGTAATCATGATATCCAAGATGTAAAAAAGAGGTATGAATGGTACGGAATTGAGGCAGAAGTTATACCATTTATAGAGGATATGGCCTCTGTTTATAACGATGCCGATCTTGTCATAGGTAGAGCGGGTGCAGGCACCATAGCGGAGATTACTGCTCTAGGAAAGCCTTCGATTCTAGTTCCTTACCCCTTTTCTGCCTACAATCACCAATTTGAAAATGCAAAGGTCTTGGAAAGGGCAGGGGCCGCCATAGTAATTGAAGATAAAGATGCCTTTCCAGAACGCATTGTAGAGGCCTTAAGTAAATTGTTAACAAAAGATAAACTTAATGAAATGAGGATTCAAGCAAAGAGGCTTGGTAAGCCTCAAGCAGCAAAAAATATTGTCGACGAGATTTATAAATTCACAGGAATAGATTGATGTATGGACGGATTAAAAATATTCATTTAGTCGGTATCGGCGGAATAGGTATGAGCGGAATAGCCGAAGTGCTTCTGAATATGGGCTATACGGTCACAGGATCTGATATCAAGAAATCAGAAACTACAGATAGGCTCAGCAGGCTTGGATCAAAATTATCGATGGGTCATAGTATTGAAAACATTGGAAATGCAGACGTGATTGTTGTTTCATCTGCAATAAAAGATGATAATCCAGAAGTCATAGCCGCAAGGTCAAGAAACATTCCCGTTATTCCCAGAGCGGAAATGCTTGCTGAGTTAATGAGACTTAAATATGGTATAGCAATAGCAGGTAGTCATGGTAAGACAACAACAACTTCGATGATTTCAACCGTTTTGGCATATGGTGGATTTGATCCGACAATTGTAGTCGGTGGTAGATTAAAAACCCTTGGGACAAACGCTCATCTTGGAAACGGTAAATTCATGGTAGTCGAGGCGGACGAGAGTGATGGTTCCTTTTTAATGCTCTCACCGGTGATAGCGGTTTTGACAAACATCGATGATGAACATCTCGACCATTATGACAATATCGATAATTTGGAATATGCATTCTCTCAATTCCTAAATAAGATACCATTTTATGGATTGTCAGTTGTGTGCTTAGATTGTTCTCGTATTAAATCCAATGTTGCACGTTTTAAAAAGAGACTTATTACTTATGGATTTTCAGAGGAGTCTGATTTCAAAGCAGGAGATGTTAGAATCAAAGGATTTCAAACGAAGTTCAAAGTTTTATATAAGGATTCGTTATTGGGTCAGGTAAGGCTTGATGTGCCTGGTAGACATAACGCTCAAAACTCGCTTGCGTCCTTTGCAGTTGGAATGGAATTGGGAATGAGCTTTGAAGATGTCAAGAAGGGTCTTCGTGGGTTCAAGGGGATTGACAGACGGTTACAGGTTAAGGGAGAGATAAAAGGTGTTCTGGTTATAGATGACTATGCACATCACCCTGAGGAAATAAGGGTAACTCTGAACGCTCTCAGGGATTCGTTTTCAAGGAGGCTTATAACAGTTTTTCAGCCTCATCGGTTTACAAGGACCTCTAGTCTATTCGATGAGTTTGCTCGTGTCCTTAAAGATGTTGATATGCTTTATTTACTTGACATTTACCCGGCAGGAGAAGAGCCAATTGAGGGCGTAACTTCAGAGAGGCTAGCCCAAGCTATTAGGGATAATGGAAATGCTAATGTATTTTACAAAGATACACCGGCTGAGATTATTGATGAGTTATTAACTATATTAAAGCCTGGGGACATAGTCATAACTTTCGGTGCGGGTAATGTTTGGACTTTGGGAGAGAAGTTAATTGAGGAGCTTTCATGAAAGGGCTTTTAACGGAACTTGATAACCTTGGGTGTGAATACATTGAGAATTACTCGATGAAAAGATTTACTTCTTTGCGCGTAGGTGGTGAGGCGGATTTACTTGTATCTCCCCAAAATTACACTGGTTTTTTAAGAATACTCAATATCCTCTCGTCTCTTGATTTACGATGGGTGGTTCTTGGTGGAGGATCAAATACTATTGTAGCCGATAGTGGATTAAGGGGAGTTGTGATTGTTACAAAGAAGTTACGAAATATAGAAATCATGAAGGATGGAATTGTACTTGCTGAATCGGGTGCTGTATTGGGTACGATTTTAAAAAATACTATAGATGCCGGACTTACAGGATTCGAATTTGCTGCGGGGATTCCTGGAACGGTGGGAGGCGGTATTTTTATGAACGCGGGTGCTAATGGAGGAGAAATTAAGGACGTGGTCGAAAGGGTATGGATTTGGTTAGATGGCAAAGAGGAGGTTTTATCAAGGGATGAGATTCAATTTGAATATCGAAAAAGCAATCTTCCAAAGGGCAGTGTAGTAACAAAGGCAATGTTTAAACTTAGATCTGGAAATAGAAAGGAAAGTAAAAGAAGTGTCAGAGATTACATGGATAAAAGGAGCGAGACACAACCAATAAAGATGTCGAATACTGGTTCAATATTTAAAAATCCTCCTGAGATACCTGCCGGTAAACTTTTGGATGAATTGGGTTTTAAAGGTGTGGGAATAGGTGGAGCTAGATTTTCCGAAATACATGCTAATTTTATTGTAAATTCAGGGCATGCTTACACCTCTGATATATTGAAACTTATAGAAATAGCCAAAGAACAGGCTTTTTTAAGGAGAGGGGTAAAATTAGAGACGGAGGTTCGAATAATTAGAATAATAGGGGAAGAGTTAAATTGACAAAAAAGAATTTAAACCCATTCCATACTTTTATTCTGTTAATTTCTATTTTGTCTTTTTGTGCTATCATCGTTTTAACCTTTTTACATCTGGGCATTTTTAACCTAAAAGAAATTGAAATTGAGGGAGCGGAAAGAGTATCTAAAACGGAAATTCTAAAAAGATCAGGACTGAGAGTAGGGGGATCAACTATTTTCTTTCGTGTGAGTATTGTTGAAAGAGAGATACAAAAGAACCCTTGGATATCTGGCGTTGGGATAAAGAGGGTCTTCCCCAATAAAGTTACTATTGAGGTAACTGAAGCACAGCCCTTTTGGTTAGTGACTGGTGAGGGCGGTGAGCTCTTTTATATGAGTGAAATGGGAAGAATTCTGAGAGAAGCAAATTATGATGATGGCCTTGATTTTCCGGTTCTTATAGGAGAAGGTATATACTATTCAGACTTGTTAGGAAAAGCCCATGAGATTCGCAGGCTCTCTCAGAACAGTAAAGTTCTAAAACTGGAAGAAATTTCGGAAATCCACCTTGATAGCAGTTATGGTATTTCAGTTTTTACATTAGATAAGAGACGTATAGATTTTGGAAGTGATAACATATCTGAAAAATGGTATAAAATGGAAAAAATAATAAAGTACACCCGAACAATTAATCTTATGGAGGAGTATATAAACATAAGCTCCGAGAAAAGAGGCATAATTGATTTTAAACTTAACTGAGGAGTATGGATTGAAATGGGTAAGGAATCAAATTTAGTTATAGGCTTAGACATTGGAACAACGAAGGTTTGTGCAATTGTGGGTGAAGTTAACAGCCATGATGAAATTGATATCATCGGGATTGGCACTCACCCTTCATACGGGCTTAAGCGGGGTGTCGTGGTAAATATCGACGATACCGTTCAGTCCATAAAAAATGCTGTTGAAGAAGCGGAGCATATGGCCGGTTGCGAAATAAGGACCGTTTTTGCCGGGATTGCCGGTGGACATGTAAAGGGTATAAGCGGACATGGTATGATTACATTGAGAAATCGTGAAGTCACAGAGCGTGACGTTGAACGTGTAATTGAGTCCGCAAACGCCTTGTTAATACCGGCAGATAGAGAAATCATACACGTTATTCCACAAGAATTTATTGTGGATGGTCAGGCTGGGATTAAGGACCCTATAGGAATTTGTGGAATTAAGCTTGAAACCAAGGTACATATCGTAACTGGTCAGATCACTGCGGCACAAAACCTAGTTAAATGTATTCACAGAGCAGGTATGGATGTTGCGGATATTGCATTGGAGCAGTTAGCTTCAAGTCAGGCGGTACTAACGTCGGATGAAAAAGAAATAGGCGTTGTTCTAATTGATTGTGGAGGAGGAACAACCGATATTGCGATATTTGTTGGAGGAAGTATCAGGTATACTGAAAATCTGACGCTTGGAGGCGACCATATAGATAGGGATATAGCCCTTGGTCTTTCTACTCCATTGGCCGAAGCAAAAAAGATTAAGGAAAAGTATGGTGTGGCTATAACTGATATTGTTTCTCCCAATGAGACAATTGAGGTACCAAGTGTGGGAGGCCGTCGTCCTAGGAAGATTCCGAAAGCGGATCTAGCTATGATTATGGAACCCAGAGTTGAAGAGATTTTTAGTCTTGTCAGAAGTGAAATAATAAAATCTGGTTTTAGGGATCTAATTCCTGCTGGTGCTGTAATAACTGGAGGAAGCGTGATTATCGATGGAACTGACGAACTTGCAGAAAAAATCTTAGGAATGCCAGTGAGGAGAGGAATACCAACTGAATTAGGTGGCTTGAACGACATAGTTGCTAATCCTATTTATTCTACTGGAGTGGGTCTTGTTTTATATGGTACAAACTATAACGGAGAGAGCAAGCTTCGTATAAGAGATGAAAATATATTTAAAAAGGTTTACGATAGCATGAAAAATTGGTTTCAGGAATTTTTTTAAGTTAAAATGAGATAAAGAGTCATCAAAGAGGGAGGAAAACTCAATGGCAAAATTTGAATTAGAAGAATTTACACCCGAACAAAAGGCAAAAATAAAAGTCGTCGGTGTTGGGGGATCGGGAGGAAATGCGATTAATACTATGATCGAAAAAAATCTAGGTGGGGTTGAATTCATTGTAACAAATACTGACGCACAGGATTTAAAGAAATCCAAGGCTTCAGCAAAATTGCAGATAGGGGGAAGAACTACGAAGGGCCTTGGTTCAGGTGGAAATCCAGTACTTGGAAGAGAGGCTGCCCTAGAAGATCAAGGGAGGATATCGGAATCTCTTGAGGGCGCTGACATGGTCTTTATTGCCGCTGGGATGGGTGGTGGTACCGGTACTGGGGCCTCTCCAATAATTGCTCAAACTTCAAAGGAACATAGAGCACTAACTATAGGGGTTGTTTCGAGGCCATTCGGTTTTGAAGGACCTAAGAGAAACAAACAGGCAATGGAGGGTATAGAGAACCTAGAGAAGGAAGTTGATACTCTCATAATAATTCCCAATGACCGGCTTACCGCAGTTCACAAAGTAAGTATACTCGACGCTTTTAAGCAAGCAGACGAGGTTCTCTATAATGCTGTTCGCGGTATTTCTGATATTATAACAGGTACGGGTTATATAAATGTAGATTTCGCTGATGTAAAATCTATAATGGGCGAAAATGGTGGAAAGGCATTGATGGGCTCGGGTTATGCTGAAGGGGAAAATAGAGCTAGAGAGGCGGCGGAAAGTGCAATCACAAGTCCATTACTTGAAGACATATCAATAGATGGAGCACGAGGAATTTTAATTAATGTAACTGCTTCTCATGAGTTCGGTATTGAGGAGCTTAACGACGCTTGCAACTATATTAGGGAAAGAGCTCATGAGGACGTAGATTTAATTTTTGGACTTGTCTTTGATGAGGCAATTAAGGGTGGGGTTCAGATAACCGTAATTGCAACCGGTATTAAGAGTATACAGGAAGAGAGTGTGGACAATGTAGTTACTCAGTTGCCTACCGAGTCAATAAGCGATGATTTCGAAATACCTGCTTTTGTGAGAAGAAGAGGTATCAAATAAGACCTGTTAATTTTGGTTACATACCCTTTTGTAAGACCCTCATTCTAAAATAGATTTTTATTACATGCAATACAACGTTTGTAGCTCAATCAGTCTATCAGGTGAGCTCTTAAGTAAGGAGCTATAGTAGCGCTAGCCAACACAGCTAGATATTTGATCGTTAATTAAGGAAAACCAAGGATTTCTCTACATTTACATAAGTGAAGCGCAATGTGTTCATCTTCTAATCGTAAGAGTCTTTCGTTTCCCGATCCACTGAAGTTTTTTACAAGGGATTTCTAAAAAAGGATGAAGGAATGACTTTGAAGTTAGGAATACTCGTAGGTTGTTATTAACTTACGTTTTTAGGCATTATTCTGGAATCCTCTGATTGAATTGAAATTTCCTCCTCAAATGAGGGTTCAATTCGAGGACAATCAATCCACAGCCCCTCTATGTCATAAAACATTCTTAAAGGTTCATAAAACACATGAACAACGACGTCTACTGCATCAACTAAAACCCATTTGCCCTCACCATACCCCTCAATTCCAATTACTTTCTGTCTGATTCCTTTAAGTTTGTTTTCTATATTATCGACGATTGTTCTTACACCCCGATCCGAATCGGCGCTACACACAATAAAATAATCCGTAACATTACTCAGTGCCTTCATCTCAATTACTACAACATCTTGTGCCTTTTTTCCCCATGCGGCACGAGCAATGGTTATAGCCTTCTCTTTGGATTCTATTTAGAAGCCTCCTTTTGATAAACTTTTCTGGATAATATATAGGATTCGACCTTGGGCGGGACTAAATGTTTGATAGATTTATTTTCAGATAGGAGTTCTCTTATTTGGGTTGATGATATCTCTAATCCATCTATTTTTAGTAGACTCAAGATTTTGGAATTTTTATGAGTATAAAGAGCCACGTTTTGGTATTCCTTATAATATCGAAAATCGTTCCTAAGTTCAAGTGGGAGCAAAGATTGAATGTCGTGTGAATAGCCTGGGCGGCTCATGACGGCAAAATTCGAAAGTTCAAACAGTTCCTTATAGTCTTTCCAGCTATCTATTTCTGAGATTAGCTCCGTTCCAAGGATGAAATAATAATCAAATTCAGGAAATACCTTAGTAAAATATCTGAGAGTGTCCACGGTATATGATCTGCCGGCTCTTATTAGTTCAATATCTGAGATTTCAAATAAATTGTTACTATTTATTCCCAGTTCTAACATCTTTAGACGATCAGCAGGTGATGCAATACGTTCATTGGTCTTATGGGGAGGTAAATAAGATGGGATGAAATAAATCTTTTGAAGATCAAGCATTTCTCGAACTTCTACTGCAGCGCGAAGATGGCCTAGGTGAACAGGATTGAATGTTCCGCCTAATAGACCTAGTTTCTTTCTTCCGGTTTTCTTCATCTTACGTCATAATATTATCGCATCTTTAAGGATCGAAAAGAATAACATTGTAGTTAATCTTAATTCTTAATTTATAGGTATAAGTACCGCTAAAAATTATACACATTTCATTAGATGGTTTTATCAATAAAGATTTATCACTTATCGGACAGTTGGAGCTCTAAACATAACCTTCAATCATTAATTCTTCTCCCAGGGATTTAATCCTGATGTTTTTTATAGTAATCGATTGATCAACCGTAGGTATTCTTAGCTTTCCTATCATGCTGATCCCTTCGGCTCCTATAATCTTTGGGGAGTAGAAAAAAACAATCTTGTCTAAAAGTTTGGTTCTTAAGGCTGAGGCTGCAACTTTACTTCCCCCTTCAATCAGAATATTTGTGTATCCCAATTTACCTAGTTTCTTCATGAGTTTAGTAAGATCTATGTTTCCATTTTTATCCATGTCAATGATCATAACTTTTGATCCTGTACCCTTGATTTTTTTGATCTTATTGGGGCTTGATTTTGATGTAGTGATTATAAGAGGTGATCTATGAATTGTTAAAAGCCTTGATTTAAGTGGGATCCTGAGCCTGCTGTCTAGTACTACTGGAATCGGTTGATGCATAGATTTCTTTTTAAGTCTAATGGTGAGCCTGGGGTCATCGCGGATTATGGTATCAATGCCTACAATGATAGCATCCACTTTTTCTCTCAATATGTGAGCGTGTTTTCTTTGTTTTTCGCTTCCTATCCACTTAGAATCTCCTGTTAGAGTTCCTATCTTTCCATCAAGACTTGCGGCAAGCTTTAAAGTTATAAATGGCATTCCAGTAGTTATGTACTTGAAGAATGCTTCATTAATAATTTTACATTTCTCATTAAGCACACCGACTCTAACCTTTAGCCCTCTCTTTTCAAGAAATTTAATACCCTTACCTGATACTTTAGGGTTTGGATCAAGACAACCGACAATGACCTCTGAAATCCCCTGTTTTACGATTGAATCTACACAGGGGGGGGTTCTTTTATTGGTATGGCAGCATGGTTCTAGGGTGACATAGAGTGTAGAACCCTTCGGATCTTTCCCATTGTTTTCGGCGTCTAATATCGCTTCAATTTCAGCGTGTGAAAGTCCCGCTTGTTTATGATAACCCTTGCCAATTAAATTTCCCCTTTTGACGAGAACGGCCCCGACAAGGGGGTTTGGATGTGTCGTCCCTTGAGCCCTCTTTGCAAGATTAAGCGCTAGGGACATGCATCTTACGTCGAAATTATTAGACATATCGTTGATTCAAAAGCCATTTAAGGTAAAAAAGTGAATGCTGCGATGTTAGAGGTATTAATGAATAGTTTCCTCTCGGGTCATGAATAGAGCATCTACAAATTCTTCAGCATTAAATTCTCTTAGGTCTCCTAAACTTTCTCCGATTCCGATATATTTTACGGGTATATTTAACTCATCAGCAATAGCCAAAATTACTCCACCTTTTGCGGTGCCGTCAAGCTTGGTAAGTATAATACCAGAGATTTCTATTACCTCATTAAACATTTTAGCTTGTTGAATTGCGTTTTGCCCCGTTGTAGCATCTAAAACGAGCAGCGTTTCATGAGGAGCACCCTCCAATTCACGACCAATTACTCTATTTATCTTCTTAAGTTCATCCATAAGATTAGATTTTGTGTGGAGCCTCCCCGCTGTGTCAATGATCAGGATGTCCGTTCCCCTTGCCATAGTAGCTTTCAGTGCATCAAAAGCAACTGCACCTGGATCAGCACCATGTTGGGCCTTCAAGAATTCACTGCCAACACGTTTTGCCCAAATCTCTAGCTGTTCGACGGCAGCGGCTCTAAAAGTATCTGCGGCAGCTACCATAACACTTTTACCATCATTTCTAAATTTGTAAGCAATTTTTCCAATTGTGGTTGTTTTGCCTGCACCATTTACTCCTGCAATCATTATTACAAATGGTTTTGCTTCAATTTTTATAGGTTTTCCTTCTGCTTCCTTAAGAATCAGTATACATTCTTCTCTTAATGCAGATTTTATTGCTTTAGGATCCTTAAGAGATTGTTTTGAGATTTCTTCTTGAATTTCCTTTCTTAGCTTGAGAGTAGTTCCAACTCCTATGTCGGCCAGAATCAACGTTTCTTCAAAGTCATCCCATAGGTTCTCATCAATCTCTTTTCTCGAAAGTATATGATCTAGTTTTCCAAATAGACCTACTTGGGTTTTTGAGAGTCCCAATCGAAGCCTAGAGAATAAACCTTCCTCTGTTTCTTCGACTCTGTCCGCTATCTCATCGACTTCACCCATGACTTCAGCCTTCGCAACTTGTTCGATCTCGGGTTCGGTAGAAGGTACACTTGACTCTTCTAGGATTTCTAGTTTCTCTTTAGCAGCTATAGTTTCTTCATGAATTTGCTCAACTTTGTCTTCTACACTAACCTCTTCACTAAAAGCTATATTCACATCTGGAGTAGGATCTTCGATCGTAGCTTTATCAGAAATTTCACTCGTAGGTTCGACCGATGATTTGAATGATAAACCCTCGTCAACCGGGGGCTTATCTAGATCGGCTTCCTGTATTTCTGTCTCAACCTTTTCTTCGAAAAAGTACACCAAAATAAGAGAAATTATGGCAATACCTGCGAACAAAATTGCTACCCAGAAAATGTCTTGAACAACATAATTAAAATTATCTAGCAAGCTGGTTATCTCTTCCATTATTTTGTTCTCCATAACGTCGAGTAATATTTTTAAACATTATAATACCAGTTTTCTGTAGTGAGATTTTTCAATTAACAGATTGCAGGGCAAAACTTCATATATATTATGAACTTAAGAATCCTTTGGCTGATTGAAATTTATCAGTACCAATCTGCCAATACGCCTACTACTATTGTTCTCGTGGACTTTGAAACTCTGGGAGAAAGAAATCAGTGATGATGCAAAAGCATTGGGACGAAAAGAGTCACAGTCATCGAATACCCGATAAAAGCTATAAATATGACTAAATTAAAGAGGCATCAGGGCATGAAGGTCTGTTTTTTGTATCATCCTTTGTGTGACCATCTTATTACTCCATTCTCATTTTTGTGATTAAGATTGCCGAGATTCACAAGGGAAAGTTTAACTAGCGAATTCCCTGTTATTGCTATAGAATGTTACATAATTCAAAGACGATTATTTAGACTTTCAATGTATCTTATCTCTTAATCTTTTACCCGAAAAATGGTTTAAACGGGCATTCAAAAAATTGCCAAAATCAATTCCGAAAGCGTTAAAAAAAGATTTAGGGTTGGGGCTGAATTAAATATTTTTAGCTGTAGGAATTGATTTAATAAATCCTAATTTTTTGACAGCACTTGATTTTTGTTACTTTGTATCAAGACAAAGTAAATAATTTAAAATTTACAAATTCGGTCCAAGACTTACGTGACATTTACAAGTGCTATCGGAGTAAAGCAATCTCTATGCCTGTATTGCTTCGTCGTTTCATTCCAAATGACTATAAAGACTTTATTTTAATTTGAAGATGCCTTGCAGCTTGCTCCAGGGAGTTTCATTCCAACCAATCACTTTATCATAGTATCTAGCGATCCTTTGTGAGTATCTAGAATAATTTTGATAAGATCATATAAAAAACCGAAGCATGTACGTCTCCCCAATTTTAAGTTAAATCAGAGTGATTGCAAGGTTTTTACAAGCTCGTAAGCCTCTGGGTTTATTTAATTTTTTATTAAAACTTGGAGAGATAAAATTTTCTGATATATAATAGTTTATAAATGGCACAAAGTTTCGTTCACCTCCATCTCCATTCACAATATTCACTCCTAGATGGTGCGATAAAGTTTGAAGAGCTCTTTTCTCAAGTAAGAAATTTTGGGATGGATTCTGTAGCGCTTACCGATCACGGAAATCTATTTGGCGCGTTCGAATTTTTCAAAAAGGCTAAGGAACAAGGAATAAAGCCTATAATAGGCTGCGAAGTATACATTACTCCAAAATTAAAAACTGAAGATTCAACACGGGGAAAAAACTATCACCTAATTCTACTCTCCACTAATCGGGAGGGGTATAAGAATTTGTCCAACCTGGTTACCCGAGCATATTTCGAGGGATTTTACAGAAAACCAAGAATAGACCACGAAATTTTAGAAAATCATAGTGAGGGGCTAATTGCTCTCAGCGGGTGCTTAAATGGTGAGCTATGTAAGAGCATTCTTGGCAAGGATCTTAACGAGGCTTTAAAGATTGCTGCTAGATATAAAGAGATGTTCGGCGATCGATATTACTTAGAGGTTCAGGCAAATGGACTTCCGGAGCAAGATCATGCAAATCAGAGGATCAAGCAAATTGGTGAAAAACTTAGCATACCTTTAGTTGCTACTAATGACTGTCATTTTTTACGACGCTCTGATTCGAAACCACACGATGTTCTTCTCTGTATACAAACTGGGACGGCATTAGAAGATGAAAAAAGATTCAAGTTTAAGGGGGACGAGTACTTTCTAAAATCTCCCGAAGAGATGCTTTCGTCACTTCATGGTTTTGAACAAGAGATTGAGAGAACTTTGGAGGTTGCGGACAGGTGTAATTTTGAATTTGAAACTAAGGGGTATAAATTGCCTGTCTTTCAGTTAGAAGATGGTAGATCACATGATGAATATTTGGCAGAGCTATCAAGGAACAGACTCGATGAAAAATTAAAGGAACAAAGGACACCTCCTGAGTTGATAGATGTTTATAAGGACCGTCTTCGGAATGAAATTAAAACTTTAATGGATATGGGATTTTCCGGATATATATTGGTCGTGTCAGATTTTATTAACTTTGCTAAATCAAGTGGCATTCCTGTTGGACCGGGTAGGGGAAGTGCCGCGGGTAGTTTAGTGGCTTATGCTCTCGACATTACTGAAATCGATCCTATACCATACAATCTTATTTTTGAAAGATTTCTCAATCCGGAAAGAATAAGCATGCCGGATATCGATGTAGATTTTTGTGGAGAGAGGAGAGATGAAGTCATTAGGTATGTAACGGAAAAATACGGATCTGATAAAGTAGCTCAAATTGGGACTTTTGGGACAATGTCGGCAAAAGCAGTTGTTAAAGATGTGGGTAGGGTGCTTGGTATTCCCTATGCCGAAGTAGATAGATTTACAAAACTTATCCCTTCTTTCAGGGGTAAGGTATTTAGCATTGATGATTCGATTTCTCAAGTTTCGCAAATTAGAGAACTGATACAGCAGTCACCTGATCTTGGGGAGCTGGTTGAGCTTGCCCGTCCTCTAGAAAACATGGTGAGGCATTCATCAACTCACGCAGCAGGTGTTGTGATCTCTAGCGAGCCACTAGCGGATTATATCCCGCTTTATAAGGGTTCCAAGAATGAAGTGGTAACTCAATATGATATGAATTCTATTGAAGACTTGGGATTTGTAAAATTTGATTTCCTGGGTTTAAAGACTCTTACAGTAATTGATAAGGCTATTAAATTGATTGAGGAAAATCATAAAACAGAAGAAGGATTTGTGTTTGATAAAGGGAAAATACCGCTGGACGATCCCGAGGTTTATAGATTTCTATCAAAGAATTTTACGAGGGGAGTATTTCAGATTGAATCTACTGGAATGAGGGACCTACTTCTTAGACTAGAGCCTTCGAATTTTGCAGACATTATTGCCATTCTCGCACTTTACCGCCCAGGACCACTTGACAGTGGTATGGTGGATGAGTTCATTAAGCGAAAACATGGAGAAAAAAAGATTGATTATCCCCTTCCTGAGCTTGAAGATATTTTAAAAGATACTTATGGCCTTTTTGTTTACCAAGAGCAGATAATGAATACAGCTAGCTTGGTAGCGGGTTACAGCCTTGGAGAGGCTGATCTTCTTAGACGCGCTATGGGTAAAAAGAAGTCAGCTGAATTCAAGGCTCAGAGGCAGAGGTTCCTAGATGGGGCCAAGAAAAAGGGAATAAGCAATAAGAAAGCGAAAGAAATTTTTGATACACTGGAAAAATTCGCGGAATATTCCTTCAACAAAAGCCATAGTACTGCTTATGCATTAATTACGTATCAAACCGCTTATCTTAAGACTCACTTTCGTGCTGAATTTATGGCTGCATTACTTTCTTCTGAGACTGGAAATACTGACAAAGTTATATCAAGCATTGCTGAGTGCAGAGAAATGGGGATCGAAGTTCTTCCACCGGATGTAAACGAAAGTGTATCTGGATTTACCGCACAGAATGGAAAAATAAGGTTTGGCTTATCGGCGATTAAAAATGTTGGTCAAGCTACTGTGGAAGCTATAATTAATTCAAGGCATGAAGGTGGCAAATTCAGTTCTATTTTTGATTTTTGTGAAATGGTTAATGCAAGAAAGATAAATAAGAGAACGCTTGAGAGTCTTACAAAGAGCGGAGCATTTGATTCATTGGGAATTAATAGAGCACAGCTAATTGATTCTATCGAAAGCCTCATCACTTATACATCCATGAAGCAAAAAAGCTCAATCGAAGGACAAAACACACTATTTACAATGAGCGATTCGATTTCACTCCCGAGCTTTCCTGATATTGAAGAGTGGTCTGAAAAAGAAATGCTAAGCAATGAAATGGAAGTTCTGGGATTCTATGTAACAACTCATCCAATGGCCAAGTATATATCTGAGATAGAGGAATACACCTCAGGTACTGACACTGAACTGATTCGTGAAATCAAGGATCGACGTGAAGTAACTGTTGCTGGTGTTGTTCGCTCGTTAAAAGTTAGACACACAAAAAATGGATCCGGAATATTTGGGAATCTTGTTCTGGAAGATATGAAGGGGTCAGTGGAGGTAGTAATATTCAACGATTTATTAAGAAGATCTCTACCTGTTTTAGAGGATAAAGTTGAACCAGTGATAATCAAGGGTACATTAGAAACTAATGAAGAGAGAGTTCGGCTCAGAGCTACTAATATATTCTCAATAAGAGAACTGAGAAACGGAACGAGAGTACAGATGAGAATCAATGATGCAATGACTAGAGAAGGCCTCCTTAAGTTAAAGGATATATTGAAAGACTACCCTGGAAATTCTCCAGTACATCTACGTATAATTTCAAATATAGGAGAGGCTGTCATTGAATTAGGTGATTTCAGAGTTGATATTCAGGATAAGTTAATAGATGATCTAGAGAGCCATTTTGGAAAAGGTGTTTTGTTATTTGGATAATATAGCTACTTAGTATCCAATTCCCCCAATCGTTCTTGAAGCTTTTCAGGAAATCTCGTAACGACAAAAACCTCTTGAATTGAAGAACCACTTCTTGCAATCAGTTTAGCCCCGCTCAGGGTATTATATTTAAATTTAACGATCAGTTGTTCGCCGGTGGAGTTGCCAACTTTTATCTCACCAGGCAATATCCCGTCGACGAAGTTAAGTGTTGAGATTTTCTCCTCAAGGAATCTTCCCAAACCCTTTATCATGCTATGTTGACGTTTTATTTTTTGCTTCCTGTGTCTCATTGTTCATTTCAAAGAGGATTTCTACTAACTAGTTGTTATTAGATTTTAGTAACATAATACCGGAATGAAAGGGATTTAAAATTGAATATATTTATGTTATTTGTGGATTATGGACGTTAAGAGAATACTCTATAGCTCAAAAGCTTGATTATAACTTGATACTTCCCCGCGGCTTGTTGCAAGGAGCTCCATTTCTCTAAAGGTTGATTCTGGTTTTGATGGCCTATTTTAGGTAGTGTAATCAATATCCTTAACATTCGGTCCGAATGCATATTCCTGAGTGAGTTCAAGCTGGTATTTTAATTCCTTAATTAATCTTTCTTTGAGGTCTTTCCACGACAGCATACCGTAATATTTACCTTCTGCGTCCAATATGATCAGATGGGAGATGTTGTTAGTATCCATTAATTCTAGGCATTCATAAAATGAGGAATCCAGCCCTACCGCTCGCAATTTGGTAGTCATTATATGTTCGACTTTTATTTCACATGGATTCTTGCTCATGGCAACAACCTTGGTCGAAAAATCGCTTTGTCCTACGACTCCGGCAATTTCTCCCTTTCGTCTTACACCAATAGTGCGTACCTTAAAGTTTTTTAACTTAAGTGCCGCCACATCAACGCTATCTTCAGCATCCACAAAATAAACTCTATCCCTTTCACCAATTAAGTCTCTGACTTTAAGATCTTTTAACATGGATGCCCTCCTCATCGCAAACTAACTAATCTTTAGCTTGCTTAGAGCATTATAAATTATAATAGCATAAATTTTAACAAAATATCAATTAATATTTGAGTATTGGATTTCCATAGGAGGTATGCAATTGTTATTTAAGTGGAAATAGTCTGATTCTACAGAAGGAAATAATTTTTTATTCGAAACTATTATTGGGGAATTGGGAAATAAAGTCAAAAGTATTTTCCTGGTTCTTGCCCTAACGCGATATTAGACTATAATTTTAGATGGTGAATCCTTTGGTGCGTATTTAGAATCTTAATAAAAATAAAAGTTAATAGGAGGAGTTGTTATGTCCGATTATGTACATCCGGAGGTCTTAGTAAGTACTGAATGGGTGCAAGATCACTTGAATGATCCAAATGTAAAAATAGTTGAGTCTGATGAGGACGTGCTACTCTATGATGTTGGACATATTCCCGGTGCCATCAAAGTAGACTGGCAAACCGAGCTTCAGGATCAGTTGATAAGAGACTATGTAAATAAGGAGAATTTTGAGAAGTTGATGTCTGATAAAGGAATTGCAAATGACACATCAATAGTCTTTTATGGAGATAAAAGTAATTGGTGGGCATGTTATGCTTTTTGGACATTTAGCATTATGGGGCATGATAAATGCTTGATAATGAATGGAGGCAGGCAGAAGTGGATCGAAGAACAGCGTGAGTTATCAAAGGATGTTCCCAGTTATCCCAAAACCGATTATAAGGTTACAAGCTCTAACGAATCTATCAGGGCATTTCGTGATGACGTGATGAAACACAGTGGCTCTGGGAATCCTTTGATTGATGTACGTTCTCCCAAGGAGTATACTGGTGAATTGCTTCATATGGAGGCTTATCCTCAGGAAGGGGCATTGAGGGGAGGACACGTGCCTGGTGCGAAGAGCGTACCTTGGGCACGAGCAGCAAATGAAGATGGGACATTTAAGTCTGCAGATGAACTAAAGGCAATCTATCAAGACGAACATGGATTGAATTCTGGCGATGACATAATCGCTTATTGCAGGATTGGTGAGAGATCTTCCCATACATGGTTTGTCTTGACCTATCTTCTCGGTTTTAACAATGTTAGGAATTACGACGGTTCCTGGACAGAGTGGGGGAACCTCGTAAGAGTACCTATTGAAAAGCCGTAAATTAAATCTCTTAATTGTAAAAATCTATAGATGCACCCTGACTACGTTTGGGTGCATCTTTTTTATTTAGATTCTTTCTAGGGTATATTTAGTAAAATGGTAATGGATAGGCAAGAGCTCATGCAATTTTTATTAGATCATTACGAAAATCCCAGAAACTATGGATCTAATGATGATGCGGATGTCGTTCTAAAGGGGGGTAATCCAGGCTGTGGGGATATCATAACACTTTTTCTAAAATTGGATGATGATAGGAGGATAGAGGAGATATCATTTGAGGGTGAAGGATGCATTATAAGTCAAGCTGCAACTTCAATAATAACAGAACTTGTTGAAGGTAAAACTATTGAAGAAGTAGAGAATATGACCTCCGATTTAATCACAGATATTATCGGTAAAGACCTAGCAATGACTCGTCCACGCTGCACAACACTAGGAATTACAACAGTAAAATTGGCTATAAAAGAATGGCGAAGGAAGAAACTCATTGAGGATATAGAACAAGATAGGAATTTAGCTAGCAAGTAATATCTTAAAATTGTTTTGATCACATTAAGCGTGTACTGCATACATGTCAGGGTTTTGTAACCTTACTGATCGAAGTCTCTGTTCGATTATGTTGGCAAAACGCTTCATGAGTTCGAAGCCTAAATCGTGATCTTCCTCGCATTTTTCCCTTAAAAGTTTTCCATCAATTGAAATGGCTTGAGTTGGTTCGGTTGCGCGAGCGTCGAAGTGCCATCGGTGAGGTGGAAATAGCCAGGACCAGCCAACCACCTCGTTTTCACCAAGGTTCTGAATGATGATAGGTTCACGTTCAGGTGCCATTAATGCTTCAATAGACACATTGCCTTGCAAGATGATGTAAAAATTATTGGCCGACTCTCCCTCGCGAAAAATCAACTCTTCAGGCTCGAACCGAACCTCTGAAGCACAATCCAGAATTATCTTTAAAAACCTATTATTTAGTCCTTTAAAAATTGGAGTTTTTGAAAGTATCGATTTTAGCTTTTTCAATTTGCTTCTCCTTTGCGGGAGGTTTCATTGTAACAAATAAATTTCAACATCACTTATTAACCGGATTTAACTAAATTATTTGACATTTAGTATCTATTATAACATTTTAGAAGTGTTTGAAATATATAGGGTAGGAAAATCAGGACGGATATAAATTGGTTTATTCTGTTGAGCGATTAAACGCCCAACAGAATAAACACATATTGTTAAGTTTTTTTCAAGGAATTTAGTAAAATCCCTTTTTGCCTATCTAATCTAAAATTTTCATTTTATGTTAGGGCATGTGATTGTTTAATTACTTACGGTAATTAAACTTTTCATCTTTTCGTATTTCCTTTCGCCGATACCTTTCACGTTCAAAAGGTCATCAATTGTTTTGAACCCGCCGTTCTGCTCCCTATAGGCGACTATTTTACTAGCCGTTGACTCACCTATCCCTGGCAGTTCAACAAGTTGCTCAACCGAGGCCGTATTGATGTTTATTTTTGCGGCTTCGGCTAGGCCGTAAGACGTGAAAAGGAAAATCGCAAAAGGGACTACGAGAAAAAGTTTGAACTTTCTCATAGTGTTCAACCTCCCGTTTTTGGATTTTAATAAAAAGTATACAGCTTTTTTTATGTTGTTGTGCAGTTTTTAAAAAATTATTTTGTTATTAATCAAATTTGTAAGTAAAATAATCAATTAAATCAGCTTATTAGTCATTCATTGAAGCCCCCTCCAGCAAGCCGCAGGGTATCATCTTAATATAAAAAATTCTATCGGTCATTTTGTATGTTAATTATGAGTTGGTTTATCCTGATCAGATAACCAACTTGGGCAA
>JALLOG010000029.1 GCA_027717645.1 Desulfobacterota bacterium AH_259_B03_O07 | reverse complement strand
ATTTAGAAAATTATTTTTATTGAACGGGACAGGAATGTCCCGTCTATCCTTTGTTAGGGCACCCGATAGCCGGGGTTTTCCAACCCGCGGATTCTTCCGGGAGCCGATAGCCGGGGTTTTCCAACCCCGGATTCCGCCACACGTCGCCACACCCGATAGCCGGGGTTTTCCAACCCCGGATTCAGAGAAATTTATCGATTAGAATGTGGGACAGGAATGCCCCGTCTATCCTTTGGTCGCTTTAAGGACGAGCTTCATATAGAGAATGAGATGGTCTATAGAGTCATAATATGACCTGACATCAGGCGGTCAGAACGGGACAGGAATGTCCCGTCTATCCTTTGGTCTTGACAAAAGGGGAGCAGTACAGAATTACCATCTATAATTTTTTTGATAATCTGCTGGCGATTCATGGCGTGGCCTAATTAGACTTTTTCCTTCATGATAGAAGTTGTTATAGTCGGCTTTTTTGGAACATCCACATATAAATGTAAACAAAATAAGAAACATAATTATTGATCTATACACGGCTAGAAATATTCATTGCGAGACTATCTCGTTACTTTTTAAAAAAGTCGATCTTTCTTTTTCAAAAAATAGTTGCGTTCCGCTCTTACTCAATAAAGGTATTAAAATAACTATCTACGAGTAGCACTTCAAAAAACAGGCACAGAAAATATTTATTTTAATATTAGATATTTCGCTTCGACCGAAAATGAGATGTAAGTAGATTCCCGATTACTGAGTTCCGGAATGACTGGTTTTGAGATTGCTTCGTCCGAGAACCTGACACAGGTTTTGGAAGGCAGTTTAATACAAAACATTACACATCCAGCAAGCATGTCCTGAGTTAAATCGAAGGGACTGGTGTGCCAACCTTGGTTAGCTTTTTTTACAACTCTTAGCTGTTCGTTTCGGGTCTCACGATTGCTAAAGTGTATTTGTCCAGGTCTATATATTTATTGGCAACCCTTTTAACATCTTCTGCTGTTACAGCATAGATTTGTTCAGGGTACCTTTTGTATTCATCAAATCCTATTCCATAGATTTCATCAAATGCGATCTTTGCTGCCTGAGTGGAGTTCTGTTGTAATCCAATCTCGAAGTTGCCAACCAGATAATTTTGTGCCCTCTTAAGCTCGTCCTCCGTAATTTCCTCTTTTAAAATCAACTGAAGCTGCTCCTTGATACCCTCTATTGCCTCTTCTTGTTTCTCAGGGGCACTGCCTATATAGACCCCAAAAAACCCCGGCTCAAGACCGGGTGTCATAAATGAGGTTACGGAATAGGCAAGACTTCTCTTATCCCTAAGCTCAATAAAGAGCCTCCCACCCTGCCCGGAGAGAACGGCATTCAGAACTTCAAAGACATATAGATCCGGATCTTTGAGTGACGGTGCTTGAAAACCTATGATTATATGGGTCTGGGCTTTGTCCTTCCGATCTACTACCTTGGTCCTGCTGTCCTCTGTTGGTGATTCAGGTTTAATCTGGGGAACCAAGGACTCACCCTTCTTTAAATTTCCAAACTTCTTCTCTATCTCTTTTATCACATCAATGTCAGGGACATTTCCAACAACTGCAATCACCATGTTCTCCGGTTTTGCATATTTTTCATAGAATTTGGTTAAGTCTTCCTGACTAATCTTTGCGACGGTATCCTCTGTACCAAGTACATTAAATCGATAAGGATGCTCCTGATATAGAGTACTCAAAAATTGGTTTATAGTAGTTTTTACTAAGTTATCCTTTTCCCTATTAATGTTGGAAAGAATTTCCCTCCTTGCACGTTCAAGCTCATCCGCTGAAAATGATGGATTCAGAACAACATCTGCAAAAATCTCCATAGCCTGAGGGAAATATTTACTCAAAGACTCAACGGTCACACCAAAGCTATTTCTTCCAGAAAATCCGCTGACGTCACCAGCAATTGACTCAATTTCCCTCGCAATATCCTCTGTGCTCCTATTCTTAGTGCCTCGAGTCAGCATTCCAGATACGAAATTTGAGACCCCATTTGTACTTTCATCTTCAAACCTAGTGCCACCCAAGAAAACAGCTCTTGCCGCAAAGAGGGGAACGGAATGATTCTCTTTGACTAAAACAGTTATGCCGTTCCCAAGTACAGTCTTTTTCACATCATCTGATGCGACCTCGGGTTGCGCGGCTAATTCTTGTTCGATAGCCTTCGAAGACGCATTCGATATATCTTTAATTTCTTTCTCATTAATAGTGACATTTCCTGTCGGTAGTAGTGATCCGGCAGTGAGATTTTCATTTTTAAGATATCTCTTGGCCACCCTCATTATGTCTTCGGGAGTTACCTCAGAAATCCTTTTCAGATATTCATCCTCGTATCTGTAATCACCCGCCTCTACTTCAAAGTAACCAAGCTTCTGGGCCTGCCCCTGCATCGTTTCCTTGGTATACAGCGCATCGCTTTCTATATTTATCTTTGCCCTGGAAAGCTCCTCTAGGTTCACAGGCTCGTATTTTAGCCTATAGGTCTCATTAATGACTTCTGAGAGCGCGTCTTTAACCTTCTCAGGTTCGACACTGCCCCCAACACCGAAAAGCCCAGCATATTTGGGGGTAAATGAATAAGCGTAAACATTTGTCACTAGACCCTTTTCTTCCTTGACCCTTCTATAAAGCCTTGAACTCTCACCACCACCCAGAACATTGGATATTACATCTAAAACTGGGGCATCATCGTGTATCGCAGTTGGGATGTGAAAAGCAACTGAGAAGTATCCCTCCTGTATACTCTTATCAATTACAAATGTCCTGGTTTCATTTTGAGAAGGCTCTTTTTGAATCTTACATTCTGGGACGGGTCTCGATTCAATTTTCCCGAATGTTTCTTCGATCTTCTTCTTCGTTTCAATAGTATTAAAATCGCCGACTAAAACCAGCACCATATTTTCTGGCGAATACCACTTGTGGTAGAAATTTAGAACCCTTTCCCGGGTAAAACTACTAACGCTTTCTTTAGTACCGATAACGGGTCTTTTATAAGGATGAACCTTATATGCCGTGGAAAAGACCTTCTCGCTCAAATTTCTTCCGGGTGAATCCTCACCCCTCCTTATTTCTTCTAGCACGACTTCAAGCTCTTTAGAGAGCTCGTCTGGATCGAATGTGGAATTCTCCATGGCATCGGAAAGCACATCCAAGGCGGTTGGCAGAAACCTGCTGGCGATTACAACAAAATAAACTGTTTCATCAAAAGACGTGAATGCGTTGATATCTCCACCATTGCTCTCAATGACCCTCGCTATTTCTCCCACATCCCTCCTATCGGTCCCCTTAAAAACCATGTGCTCATGAACATGAGCAAGCCCGTATTCTCCTTCTTCTTCACATGCACTTCCCGTTTTGACCCACACGTTCACCGCAACAACCGGAGAAGAATCATTTTCTTCGAGTATTACCGTTAAACCATTTTCGAGCCTGAATTTTATGATCCCGTTATTTTTTTCTACTTTATTATTCAAGTTCAATTCATCCTTTTTCTCTGCTTGAACGCTCATACCATTCTCCTGATAAGAATTTAAAGAAATCATTATACCTGACAGTAAAATGAGGAAATATCTCATGAATTGCCCCCTCATAATATGATAGCCTATTTATTTCGGGAATTTGCAGAAATTATTAGGACTCAAATATAATTCTGATTCTCTCGATAAATTCTGCTAATTAACATGAAATTACTCAGTTTTTACCTCTTTCGCAGCACTTGGCCTTTTAATTAATTGTTTTCCAACATATCGAATAAGTCCAATCACGGAATATATATAAACAATGGATATTAGCATTATCTCCGGATTGGTCACAATAGCAGCAATGATAATTGCAGAAACAACCAGCGCGTTAAAAGGACCGGCTAATTTTATCTTTGGATATTTCAAATATGGAACGTTGCTCACCATCAAAAGCCCTATAAAAGGTGCCGCTACTAGATAGAACCACGTCATTGTCTCATTGGGCGCAATCTTGAACTCAGAGAAAAGCAAAATTGGTGAGAACATAAGACCCCCGGCCATCGGAGCTGGAAGCCCAGTAAAGCTATTTTTTTCTACGGTTTTCGATTGTAAATTAAATCTTGCAAGTCTGAGTGCGCAACAAACTACAAAAAATAAAACCGCCATGAGTCCAAATTTGCCGGCATACATAAGCGACCACACATAGACCAGAACGGCGGGAGCAACACCAAAGGAAACCAAATCAGTAAGAGAGTCATACGAAAGGCCAAACTCACTTTCCGATTTTAGGAGTCTAGCCAATTTACCGTCAAACAAATCCAAAACTATCGCAAAACCCAAGAAGGCCGCAGCCCACCAAAATTTTCTATATACCCACTCATCTGCAAACTCCTGATATCCTGCGTAAGATACAATTTGGATAGAAGTCAAAATCGATATAAGGCCCAGAAACAGGCTCCCCGTTGTCAATAGATTTGGTATTATGGGGATTACCCGTTGCCGCCTTGATTTCTTCCTTTTCATTGTTCTCTGTCTCTCAACCATCCTATTATTGTCTCACCCCCTTTAACATGATCGCCAACCTTGGCAGTTACTTCGGAATTCAGGGGAAGAAACAGATCCACTCTTGAACCGAACATAATCATCCCAAATCTCTCACCCTTCCCTAAATTATCTCCTATCTTGGTGTAAGAAACAATCCTACGGGCTAAAATCCCTGCGATCTGAGATACAACAACATTCTCTTTCCCCTTTGTCTCGATCAGGGTGGAAAGCTTTTCATTCTCTCTAGATGCTTCATCTCTATACGCAAGACCGAATTTACCTTTGACGTATTTCGTTCCCAACACAGTTCCACTTAGAGGAAATCTATTCACATGAACGTCCCAAATAGATAGGAAAATGCCGATTCGTATCATCTCCCTATCAAGAAATTCCTCTTCATTGACCTTCGTGATATCAACTATTTTGCCATCGGCAGGGGCGACTAATGCATACTCATCAGGCGTTGTCATTCGATCCGGATCTCGAAAGAAATATATGATTGACAACGTCAGAAGCGCGAAAATAATTGAAATAGGTACGAAACCGATTAGGGCTGAAATCCAAGCTAAAAGAGCTAATATGCCTATATAAATAAGCCCCTCAGAAGCAATCTTTGCTTTTTTTAAACTCATCAGTTTTTAGCTTTATCTACAAGCTTCTTCTTAAATAGCGAACTCATCATCCCTCTCAGCTTTTCACCAATATCCTCAATCGGATGGCCTTCTCCCTGTTTAAGAAGGGCATTATATACCGGACGCCCAGCCCTGTTCTCACTTATCCACTCTCTGGCAAATTCCCCCGACTGGATATCATTTAATATCCTCTTCATCTCGTCCCTAACGGTTTCGTTTATTACCTTTGGTCCCCTGGTGATATCTCCATATTTCGCAGTTTCACTTATGGAATATCTCATGTTAGATATCCCACCCTCATAAATCAAATCTACTATCAGCTTGACCTCATGTAAACACTCAAAGTATGCCATCTCAGGTGGATAACCAGCATCTACTAGGGTTTCATATCCTGCTGTTATAAGAGCAGTTAGCCCTCCACAAAGCACAGCCTGTTCACCAAATAGATCGGTCTCGGTTTCGTCCTTGAACGTTGTCTCGATTATACCTGCATGACCAGCTCCTAGTGCACCCGCATATGCTAAGGCCAGTTTCTTGGCCTGCCCGGAAGCATCTTGATGGACGGCCACGAGAACCGGCACTCCCCCACCTTGCACAAATTCATTACGTACCGTATGCCCGGGAGCCTTTGGAGCTACCATAAACACGTCGACATTTGGAGGGGGCACTATCTGACCATAGTGAATATTAAAACCGTGACTGAAGGCAACTGCTTCTCCAGCACCTAAATTATCTGAAATTTCATTTGAATATATCTCAGGTTGGCTTGTATCGGGTGCCAGCATCATTATGATATCGGCCCATTTGCTTGCTTCATCCACGGGAAGAGTTTTAAATCCGGCCCCCTTCGCTTTTTCCCAGCTACCCCCCCCTTCTCTAAGGCCAACAACAACATTCATGCCACTCTCCATGAGGTTTTGAGCATGGGCATGCCCCTGACTTCCATATCCAATGACGGCGATCTTACGCTTCTTTAGAATTTTGCTGTCTATATCCTTATTGTAATAAACCTTCATATTTCGTCAGCTCCTCTTTTTATAATCTTGAATCTCTCTGGTCATCGCTACAGTACCAGTCCTTGCAATCTCTTTAATGCCCATTGGTCTTATTAGTTCAATAAAGGCAGTAACCTTATCCTTATCACCTGTCAGCTCAAGAGTATAAGAATGCGGACCAACATCGACTACCTTCGCACGAAAGATGTCTGCGGTCCTTAGGATTTCTGGTCTAGTTTCCTGCCTAGCTTCTACTCTTACAAGAACCATTTCCCTTTCAACACGCGTTAAGGGAGTAAGATCCTTTACTTTAATAACATTAACCATGTTATTAAATCTCTTTATGATTTGCTCAATAATCCATTCCTCACCACTGGTGACTAATGTTATGCGGGAGGTGTCCAGATCAGTAGTTTCGGCTACATTCAGGCACTCGATATTAAAACCCCGTGCACTAAAGAGCCCAGCGATTCTTGAAAGTACACCAGGTTCATTATCAACAAGAATAGATATAGTATGCCTCACTTGTAATAAACCTCCGATCTTCTATCAGGGAGTTAGTTTAGGAATGAAGTTAGAATCCTTAATTCCACTACTAATCTATAGGATACTGCTATGCCATACCAACAGGGTCCAAAATCATTTCATTCATAGCACCACCTGGAGCAATCATCGGATAAACCATTTCTTCACAGTCAACAACCACTTCTATTAGAACAACGCCTTCCGAAAATATGCCCTCCCTCAAAGTTGACTCCAATTCATCGGGTCTTGTGGCTCTAAGCCCTTTAGCACCAAATGACTGTGCAAGCTTTACGAAATCAGGAAGTACTTCAAAATATGATCCTGAATAATTGCCATCAAAAAACAGTGTTTGCCATTGTCGGACCATACCATGATGACGGTTATTTAGTAGGACTATCTTTAAATCCATTTTGTTTTCAACTGCAGTTGCGAGCTCGTGCATGTTCATCTGGAAACTTCCGTCCCCGGCTACGCTTATAGCCTCCTAAGAAAACTTAATCATAAAAATTATTTTAACTTGCTGATTTTCAACTCCATCTTATCTTTAAGAGATAACTTAATCTTTTTTAACTTCTTAATCTCTAATTCATCATCAAAAGTAATTATCTCTTTATCCTCTAAACCTTTAACTATATCATCTAATTTCCTATGTTCAAGGTAAAGTTCTTTGAATTCCTCGTCTCCATCTAACAATCTTTCAACTATATTCGCTTCTTTCATAATTTCACCTCTCCTTATAAATTTCGGCGTCCGCCTTCCTTAAATATTGAAGAGAGAATTCAGAATACTCATCTTTACAATCAACTTTTAATCTTTCAATCCCCATTTTGGCGCAATTTGATGCCTTTGAATAATCAAAACTCGAAGTGGAAAATAGCGCAAGATCTCCAATTGAATCTTTCAAGGATTCTCGATAAACGACAGCACCGTTACCAATAAATATTGTCTTTTCATTTATGTTCTGTATGAGGTCCTCAGGTGTAGTAAGATGGTCATCCTTTTGCCTGATAATTTCATTATCAGAACTCCTAAAAAACGCTGAATAAAGCTCTTCTCTCCTTGCATCCATAATTGTGCATATCAGATAGGGAGAGTGAAGCAGGTTTTGAGCTAGAACCTCAAGAGATGAAAGTCCGACCAGGGGAACCCCGATAGAGTAGGCAAGACCCTTCGCAGTTGAAACACCAACCCTCAGAGATGTAAATGAACCAGGACCTTTAGAAACTGATATTCCATCAATCTTGTTCCTTTTAATCCCAATTTCTTTAAGCAACCAATCGACCATCGGGAGGATTTTTTCAGAATGAGCTGGTCCAAGATTAAAAAGGATTTCACCTAGGATGATGTCGCCTTCAACTAAAGCAACACTTCCGGAATATGTAGAAGTCTCAATGCCTAATACTCTCATATATAAAGGAGATTTGGGGAAAGATTAGTCCTAAACAAATCCCTATCACCGAGCAGCACCTCGTTCTGTTTCCATCCTGCTCAATGATGCCGAACCAGATGTTATACCCCTAATTCTTAGTGCAAGGTCGTCTTTATTTGTTGCCTGCCTCATAGCCTCATCATATGTGATCAAGTCCTTTTTATAAAGATCATATATGCACTGATCAAAAGTTTGCATTCCGTAATGCAAGTAGCCTTCTTCGATTGCCATCCTTATTTCACGTGTTTTCTCGGGTTCTAATATCAATTCCTTTATTCTGGATGTCGCAATTAATACCTCAGCAGCAGGAACTCTTCCTTTTCCACCTGCCATTGGCATTAATCTCTGGGAGATTACAGCCTTCAAAACCTGCGCAAGTTGATAGCGAACCTGATTATGCTGGTGAGGGGGAAAGACAGTTAGGACACGGTTAACGGTTTCCTGCGCATCAAGTGTGTGGAGAGTAGTTAAGACCAAATGTCCCGTTTCGGCTGCTTCGAATGCTATTTCCATTGTTTCCAAATCTCTCATTTCACCAACCAGTATCACGTCGGGATCTTCACGTAGGGCAGCTCTAAGGGCATTAGCGAATGCAAACGTGTCTATAGATACTTCCCTTTGACTTATAAAACTCTTCTTATCATCGTGTACGTATTCGAGAGGATCTTCAATCGTTATAATGTGTCTCGCACGAGTTCTGTTGATATGATCTATTAGGGCCGCAAGGGTCGTCGATTTACCGCTGCTGGTAGTCCCGGTTACCACTATAAGCCCTCTCTCCTCTTCTGCTATCTCTTCCACTACTGGTGGAAGATTGAGTTGTTTAAAATTCCTAATTTCAAAAGGTAGAGATCTCAAAGCCATGGCCAATGAACCGCGTTGTTGATAAACATTAATCCTGAATCTGGATATATCTGGCAAGCTGTATGCAAGGTCCAGCTCGTTATTCTTTTCAAAATTCTCCCTCTGCAGATCGCTCATCAAGGAGTAAGCCAACCTTTTCATGTCATCATTACTTACCTTGGGGGCATCCTTAATAAATATCAAATTACCATCTACCCGAAGAACTGGTGGACTATCTGCTTTCAGGTGGATATCCGATGCTCCTACTTTGTATGCACTCGTTAGAAGATCATCAAGTACTAATTCTGCCATTTATTCCTCACCCTGTTTTAATTCCTCTATAAGGCCATATTTACCATATATCTCTTTTTTTATTATGTCAGAAATTTCCGGTCTTTCCAAGAGAAAGTTTCTGGCATTGTCTCTACCTTGTCCCAGTCTTTCATCTTTATAGGAAAACCATGTACCGCTCTTATCGATCACCTTCGTTTTTGAGCCTATATCAAGAAGCTCCCCTTCAGAAGAAATCCCCTTGCCGAACAGAATATCAAATTCGGCATCCCTGAATGGTGGAGCTACCTTGTTTTTTACTACCTTGGCTCTTACCCTATTCCCAGAGACTTCTTCTCCGTCCTTAATTGAACCGATCCTCCTAACGTCTATTCTAACAGAGGCATAAAATCTTAATGCTGTACCACCAGATGTGGTTTCCGGATTCATATATGATGGAAGACCAATTCTCATCCTGGTCTGATTTACAAAAATCACTATTGTGTTGGATCTGCTAACAGTTGCTGTTATTTTTCTTAGAGCCTGGGACATCAGCCTTGCCTGAAGCCCTACATGAGGATCTCCCATGTCACCCTCGATTTCTACCCTTGGAGTAAGTGCCGCAACAGAATCAATTACTATAAGATCTACTGCACCGCTTCTTACAAGTGTGTCTACAATTTCAAGAGCTTGCTCTCCAAAATCAGGCTGTGATATCAGTAGATCATCAATGTTTACACCTAGTCTTTTTGCATAATGCGGATCAAGCGCATGTTCTGCATCCACGAAGGCTGCGATACCACCAAGCTTTTGGGACTGAGCTAGTGCGTGAAGAGCCAGTGTAGTTTTACCCGACGATTCTGACCCAAAGATTTCAACGATTCTTCCCCTGGGGAGCCCACCTACTCCAAGCGCGATATCAAGACCGACTGATCCTGTAGGAACAACTGAAATCTCTCGAAGTGAAGTCTCGGCCCCAAGCCTCATAATCGACCCCTTGCCGAATTGCTTCTCAATAGATGATATAGCAAGATCTATTGCTTTTTCTTTATCATTCTTTTCTTTTAAAGCGGTTTCATTAGACATATTACCTATACCGAATTATACATCATTTAGGATAAATTTTCTAATCCAATCAAGTGCTGCTTCAGAAGAAATGAGCTTTACTTCTTCTCTGGAGCCCCTGAATTTGAACCTCTTAGAAAACGTACCCTTACTTTTATCGGAAATCCCAATAAACACCGTCCCAACCGGCTTCTCCACAGTACCTCCCCCTGGTCCTGCTATGCCTGAAATTCCGATTCCTAAATCAGTATTAGCAAGCTTTCGCACTCCCTCAGCCATACATTCAACGACCTCTGCACTAACTGCACCCTTGGTCTCAATGAGATGATGCGAGATCCTAAGCATCTTTTCTTTAGACCTGTTGCTATATGTAACAACCCCCCTCTCAAAATAATCTGAGCTACCAGGGATGTTTGTAATTCGATGGGCTACCAACCCACCCGTACATGACTCAGCTATAGAAATTGTCATTTTTTTCTGTCTCAATAACTTCCCAACAACTTCCTCAAGCATTTCTCCACTTGTAGAAAATACGTAATAGTCCAGCCTTCTTACGATCTCGGCCTTTGTCTCTTTCAATAATCTATTAGCAACGGCTTGATATTTAGCCTTAGCAGTTATCCTTAAATGAATCTCGGGGAAATGTGATCTATATCCGATCTCTATTCCAGTGCCTTGGAAGCCCTTTAGTCTTTCAGCAACTTCGGATTCCCTAAGACCGAATGTCTTTATCAGTATCGCCTTGTGTCTTTTCCTGGCTTTATTTTTTCTATCAAGTTCGGGTATAACATATTCTTCGATCATAGACCTGAATTCCTTAGGAACACCAGGCAGAAAGAAAAACACAACTTCGCCTTTATCGAATTGAAAACCGGGCGCTGTACCCCAAAAGTTTTCTAAGATCCTTGATCCCTTCGGTAAATATGCCTGCTTTTTATTTATCTCCAATAACTCTCTTCCCCTTTCTCTGAAAATCCTCTCTAACATTTCAAGTGCCGAATCGTTGAGTTCGAGTGGCACACCAAAGTATTTCGAAGCAACTTCCGCCGTTAAATCATCTGGGGTCGGACCAAGTCCACCAGAAACTAAAACCGCTTTTGATCGTTTTTCAGCTATGTTAAAAGAATTTATGATTGCCTCCTCGTCATCCCCTGTAGTGGTATGATATCTAAGATGAAAACCCAAATATGTAAGCCTATCTGCGGCCCACCTGAAATTCGTATCAAGTGTCAATCCGCTCATTAGTTCATTACCCGTTGTTATTATCTCAATATCCATCTTTAGACCCAATAGAACAATGATATTTTATTGTGTGAATTACGCTCTATGTAATTATCTTTAACTCATTACATTGTTTAATATCTGCAAGATTATGTTCGCATAAATACCCGCTATAACATCATCAGTCACTATCCCTAACCCTCCCGGTAAAGACTCGAATCTTCTTATCGGAGGCGGCTTAAGAATATCAAAAAATCTGAAAAATAAGAAACCCAAAAATATATTTGTAATGCTATAGGGTATCAAAAACATTGTGACTAAATAACCACAAACCTCATCTATAACAACCCAGCCTGGGTCTGGGTCTTTACGTGCACTTGATGCCTCGTTTGAAATCCAAATTGAAAAAATTATAAATAGGATAGTGAAAAAAAGATAAGCTAAGTCTGAAAAAAAAAATAAGAAGTAATAAAGAACAATCGCACCGAGAGTACCAACAGTCCCTGGTGCAAAAGGTGAATAGCCCAAATAAAAGAATGTTGCAAAGAATTTCGCAAAATTAGCTTTCACTTAGGATATGGTCCCTTCAAGCTCAAGAAGCATTTTTTTTATCTCTATTCCGCAAGAATAACCCCCAATCCCATTTGAAGCAACAACCCTATGACAGGGAATTATTATGGGGATTGGATTAGCTCCTACAGCGTTTCCGACAGCCCTAGCGGCATTAGGCTTCCCCAGCTTCTCCGCCAACTTCTTGTAAGTTATAACCTGCCCATAGGGTATATCCATAATCTTTTCCCATACTTGGATCTGAAAGGGGGTGCCCCAAGATATATCCAGGTTGGATGAAAATTTCTTTAGTTTCCCTTTTATATATAAATTGATTTCATTAGCAGGAACCTTAGCCTTACCGCCTATGTTAATTTTATAACCATTAACACCCTTCCTAAAATCCTCAAATCTACCCCTATTAAATATTACATTACAAATACCCCTATCTGTCGCTACTACAAATATATCTCCGATCTGAGTACTTAGTTCTGAGTAGGTTAAAATGCCCACGATTTACCCCTTTGGTAATTAATAATCACAATTGCAAACTATTGTCAAGAGATATTGGGGGCTGGAATGTGAAAGGAATACAAACCTTAACCTTAATCCTCCCCACCACAAGTGGGGAGGAGACAAGCTTTCTCAATATCCCCGATCGATTCTGTCCCCATTGTGGCGGGTATAGACCTGGGGGATGTAATTCCCACAAATCGGTGGCTTTTTGTTAAAAAAAACGATCGGGTCTTGAGGCAACTCCTAAAGAAGCTTACCGAATTCTACAAACTTGTTTACTCAAAGTTAACGAATCTTGAATTTCATCATAAAGTGCGTAGAATCTGTATTGCAAAAAGACGATTTTTAAAATAGATTGAATTTAAATATTAATTTCAAACTCGGAATGACCAGGAGGAGGATATGTTTTGAGCACTGAAGATAGCTTAAAAGATAACTGGGCACTTATTCTCGGAGCATCGAGTGGCTTTGGAGAGGCAACTAGTCTTGGATTAGCAGAAGCCGGAATGAACATTTTCGGTGTCCATCTAGATAGAAAAGCAACATTGCCAAAAGTAGAAGAAATTAAGAATGAGATTATAAGTAAGGGAAGGCAAGCACATTTTTTCAACTTTAACGCCGCTGATCCAGAGAAGAGAGAGGAAACTTTGGATGAGATAGAAACAATCCTCAAGGAGATTGGAAATCCTTCGGGGATAAAAGTATTTCTTCATTCACTGGCATTCGGTACTTTAAAGCCCTATATCTCATCAGAACAGAAAGGCATGTTAACAAGTTCAAACATGAACATGACCCTGGATGTAATGGCTCATACTCTTGTATATTGGGTTCAAGCGATCGTACTAAGAAAGTTCATGGTAGAGAATGGCAGGATATTTGCAATGACCAGTGCAGGTGGACACAGGATTTGGCCAACATACGGCGCAGTCTCTGCTTCAAAGGCTGCTCTAGAATCACATATCAGACAGCTAGCAGTAGAACTCGCTCCTCTTCGAATTACTGCAAACGCGATTCAGGCAGGAGTTACAGAAACTCCCGCTCTAAAGAGAATTCCTGGAAATGAAATAATCATTACACATGCTCTGAAGGCTAATCCAAGTGGCAGGCTCACATCTACAAAAGATGTTGCTAGGGCAATTGCAGCACTATCGGTGTCAGACACACGTTGGATTACAGGAAACGTAATTAAAGCGGATGGTGGTGAGGATTTAACTTGATTTCTCAAACCTGTAATACACCCCTAATCAAACTCTAAAAAGATTAACGACACATGAGTAAACAGATAAAACTTTTTAATAGCCTCACTCATAGAAAAGAAGAGTTAATTCCGATCGAAAACGAGAAGATAGGCATATACGTCTGTGGCCCTACGGTATACGATTCTGCCCATCTTGGCCACGCTAGAGCTGCAGTAATGTTTGATGTGATTGTGAGATTTTTAGCTAAAGTTGGGTATAAAGTTACATACGTTAGAAACTTCACTGATGTCGATGACAAGATAATAACTCGATCAATAGAAACTGGAGTTCCCGCCGAAGAAATAGCCCGAAAATATACTAACGAGTACAAAGAAGACATGGCCGCATTAGGCGTGCATCCCCCGACACATGAACCTAAGGTTACAGAACATATACCCGACATAATCGAACTAATTAAAAAGATAATTGAAAGAGGCTATGCTTACCAATCGAGCAATAATGTTTTTTTTTCCATAAAGAAATTTCAAGATTATGGAAAGCTCTCCAAGAGATCACCTGAGGACCTGCTTGAAGGCGTTCGGATTGACGTAAATGAGCAGAAGGAAGATCCGCTTGATTTTGCGCTCTGGAAAGGTTCTAAACCGGGTGAACCAAGTTGGGATAGCCCATGGGGAAAAGGACGTCCCGGATGGCACGTTGAATGCTCCACAATGAGCATGAAATATCTAGGAGATAGTTTTGAGATCCATGGTGGCGGAAGAGATTTAATCTTCCCTCATCACGAAAATGAAATTGCTCAATCTGAGGCCTCAACAGGAGTACCGTTCGTAAAATACTGGTTGCACAATGGCCTGATACACATCAATCGTGAAAAGATGTCAAAGTCAACAGGAAATATCATCAATGTTGGAGATGCTTTAAATAGATGGAGCAAAGAGGCAATACGTTTATTCTTCCTTTCACATCAATATCAAAACCCTGCTGACTTTTCAGAGCAAATAATGGATGATTCTGAAGCAGCTCTTGAAAGACTTTATATAACTTTGAAACGTGTAAGAGAATTAAAAGGGGGGAACGAAAAAGAGGATAGGGATCTCGCAGACAGAATCGGGACCTTTAAGGAGAGGTGGTTTGAAGCAATGACAGATGATTTTAATACCGCTGAGGCAATTGGTAGTCTTTTCGACCTGGTAAAAGCAATGAACAGATCCATTGATTCACATGGATGGACAAAGACTATAGAAATATCGCTGAATGAAATCAAAGAACTTGGAAGCGTGCTAGGCATCATCGAACTCGATCCCGACGACTATCTGAAAACTGAAAAATTAAGCAAAAAAACTTCAGAAATAACTGAAGATGAATTAAATAGATTAATTGAAGAGAGAGACAAGGCTAGGGAGGGGAAAAACTGGGAAAAGGCAGATCAAATTAGATCCTATCTGATCTCAAAATCAATAATCCTTGAAGATAAACCGACCGGTACAATTTGGCGTATAAAGAACTAGACCCAAATGCCTATGTATTCGAGACATTTCTTCATATCAATTGGCGCTTCAGTTTCCCCGCGGCAGCTATACCAGCAAGCACTACATTTTGTTTTATCATAAAGACCAGGATGATATTCCGTATAATGTGCAGTTACAGGCATTTCGGAGCATCTTTTTAAATGCCCACTGGGTGTAACCTGTATCATGTTTATGCCTGCGAAGCAATTGGGAACACCGCCGTTTTCAAAGTAACCCGGGATTTCTCTTAGATAATGCTCGGTTGAAACAATGGTCCCCTTCCATCTCCTTCTAAGTTCAATTAGCTGATTTATAAGTGACTTCACCCTCTCGATTTTCCCATTCCTTACAAAGTGATTCGAGTTGTTTGTCTTCATTACCGAATAAGAGCTAAATGAAATGCTTATTCCCCACTCTCTAGCGCAGTGAGCAAGTTCAATAATCTGATCTAGATTATCCTCCATAATAATAGTGTTCATGCCAATACTCTTATTTTTAAACTCTTTTCTTAGCTCAGGCACGAGCTTACTTAGGTGATCCCAAAGGCCTGGAATTCCTCTATAAACATCGTGAGTCTCACCAGGGAAATCAATAGAAACCGCTATATGATTCAAACCAGCATTGTAAAGTTCATGCGCCTTTTCTAGACTTAACAGATCACCCTTAGTAATCATCGAGGTGTAAAGGCAAAAAGATGCTCGTCTTACTTGCTTCACTATATCGGGCAGGTCTTTTCTTAGCATTGGCTCACCACCAGTAATCACTGTAACAAGTGGTTTAATCTTTCTTATCACAGGGCCATAATCCGAAAGTCTTACCTCGTGTTTAGTCTGCCAATAATCACAAAAGTCACAACGAGCATTACAGAGCTTTGTAACCTCCAAATTGACTAATTTGGGCCTCTTTCCTAATCTGTTTTGGGCTAATTTGGCTAGAGCAAAAGTCTTTTGAGTAAATGTAAGCATGGTGAAATTATATACCCATAACTAGAAACTAATCAAGGTGTAAAATTATTTAAGGAGTATAAAAAATAATAACTTGACTTGCAAATCAGTTTTAGTTTAATTTGTAGGTGTCGATTTTCTATTATAAGTTTTAATATTCAAATTAATATTAATTTTTTGTTTTTTCTAATTCCTTACAGTATAAGGAGAGAAAAATGGCCAAGAAAAGAATAACTATCGATGTATATCAGTGTGATAATCTAGATCAAAATGGTGATAGATGTACAAGTGAAGGGGAAAGGCAAGCAATAAAGCAATGTGCAATGTGTAAAAAGGATTTATGTAGCAGGCATTATGAAATGCTGACAGTCGCTAGAATGGGAGGCATAACAGCATTAACCTACTCTTTTTGTCACGATCATTCGGAGGAATTTATAAAGACACTCTCAGATACATTCGGAGACACCAGCCCCGTTCCATATGGGGGCATGGCAAAATAGGATTAAGTATTTCATTTGCTTAATTTCCTAAGAACAATTAAATATTCGAAAAAATATTGCTTCTTTTATTTGATAATAAAATAGCATCTCCAAAACTGATTATCAGAATAATAAACTATTGGTTTATTACTTTTTTTAGTTTTTTCACCCTCCTTGCATGGTCTGACTCGAAGACAAATTATGCGATAATTATTACAATCGATGGGTTGAGACCCGATGCAATTACAAATGCAAATACACCCTTTACCATTTCTCTAATTAAACAGGGATCATACACCTTGGATGCTAGGACAAATGATCCTCCAAATACTCTTTCAAGCCACACTTCACTTGTTAGTGGTCTTAAACCCAACAGACACAAGATAACGTACAATTACTGGAATCATGAACTTGGTTATGTAAATGTGAATACAATATTTAACATTGCTAAAAACAAAGGAATGAAGACAGCCTTTTTTGTTGGTAAAGACAAGCTTGAATATCTTGCAAAGCCAGGAGTGTTAAATTATTTTGAATCTACCGGTAAAGCACCAACTAGTGTGGAGGAAATTACCTCCAGATTCACCTCATACTTTAAGATGGAAAAACCTAATCTTACTCTAATACATTACCCAGAACCAGACATGTCAGGACACGAGTCGGGTTGGATGACAGAAGATTACTTAATAGCTTTGGAAAATGTCGACAGGGCCATTGCTTCTATTATTGAATCGATTCGCAAAGAAGGAATCTATGACGAGACGACAATCATTATAACATCTGACCATGGAGGCAAAGACAAAAGTCATGAAGGCATCCACAAAGAAAATATGAAAATTCCCTGGATTGCTATTGGGAGTGGAGTGAAGGTGGATTACAAAATTAGAAATAAAGTTTTTATACACGATACCGCACCAACTGTGCTTTTAGCTTTGGGAATTGAAGTGCCTGAAGATTGGGACGGAAAACCAATTAAAGAAATATTTGCAAATGGTAGGTATAAAGCTATAGAAAACTTTAATTAAATAAATTGGTCGCCATCTACATTTCATATGAAGGCATTGATAAGAACTATTAGTATATTATATTTTTATTATGCTTATCGAGCTAAAACGGCTGCTTCATCTTGTCTTGACACCGGAAGATTTATCTACAAATAACGGAGATATAATCATCAATAGATTTATACCATCTTTTTAAAAACACAACCTTTAAATGATAGAAGAATTTCATTTTCATTCCTCGAGTGAAGAACACACTATTAAATTAGGTGAACTTCTAGGAAAATTAATTAATCCCGGTACTATTATTGCCTTGAAAGGTGATCTCGGCGCTGGAAAAACGGTCTTCGTTAAAGGTATTGCAAAAGGTTTGAATGTAGAGGAGGAACCCAACAGCCCAACGTTTGTTATTATGAACGCATATGAAGGAAGATTACCGCTTTATCACTTTGACCTATATAGGATATCTGGAGCAAATGAACTAGAAGGTATCGGATACGAGGATTGCTTTTATGGAAAAGGTGTTTCCGTAGTGGAATGGGCAGATAGAGCTGAGGAAATTTTCCCTGAAAGCTCTTTAACAGTGGAAATTTCGATACCAAAAGAGGGAGAAAATAATCCAGATAAGTTAAGAAAGTTAAAATTTAGAGGAAAAAAGCAATGGCTCTCATCGTTCAAAAATTCGGTGGAACAAGCCTCTCTAGCTTAAACAGGATAAGATGGGTGGCAAATCAAGTTGTCAAATGTAAGGAAAACGGGAACAAAGTTTTGGCAGTCGTCTCAGCAATGGCAGGAGAGACCAATAGACTGATAGAACTCTGCAAGTCCGTCATGGATCCCCCGGATGAGAGAGAATTAGATGTAATAACATCAAGTGGAGAACAGGTTTCTTCAGGACTCTTAGCGATGATGATAAAGGCTATGGGATATGATGCTATTTCATTTCAGGGTCATCAGGTGAGGATAATCACAGATAACGCGCATTCAAAGGCAAGAATCCTTAGAATTGATGATGAAAAAATTAGAAAGGCATTATCAGATGATAAGATCATTGTTGTGGCAGGCTTTCAGGGTGTTGAAGAAGAAGGTAATGTTACTACTCTAGGCAGAGGCGGATCAGATTTAACTGCTGTGTCATTAGCAGCTGTTCTAAATGCTGACAGTTGTGAATTGTATAAAGACGACGTTGACGGAATATATACTACTGACCCTGGAATATGCGAATACGCAAGGAAATTGAAAAAGATATCATATGATGAAATGCTGGAAATGTCGAGTTTAGGATCCAAGGTACTACAAGCTAGGGCGGTAGAATTCGCAAAGAAATTTCATGTTCCCATCCATGTACGTCCAACATCAAAGCCGGATGCGGAAGGGACATGGGTTGTAGACGAGGAGGAAGCTATGGTTGAAATGGAAAGTGTAGTGATTTCTGGGTTGACGTACGATAAGGATCAATCGAAAATTACTATATTGCATGTACCCGATCAGCCAGGAATTGCAGCAAAACTCTTTACGCCATTAGGAGATGAGGGAATAATAGTAGATATGATAGTACAAAACGTTAGCACAAAAGGTCATACGGATATGACATTTACAGTACCGGAAACTGACTTTAAGAAATCGATAACTATAGCAAAGCAAGTTGCAAAGGAACTAGGTGGAAGGGGTGTAACATCAGATGATAAAATTGCAAAGGTATCTCTTGTTGGAGTTGGTATGAAAACGCACTCTGGTGTTGCATCGAAGATGTTTTCACAACTTGCACGTGAGGGAATCAACATCTTAATGATTAGTACTTCAGAGATAAAAATTTCTTGTGTCATCGATGAAAAGTATACTGAGCTCGCGGTACGAACCCTGCATGAAGCGTTCAATCTAGGGGTGGATAAATGACAGAAAGAATAGTAAAGGTGTATGACGTAACATTAAGAGATGGAACACAAGGAGAGAATATTTCCTTTTCGATTCATGATAAGATCCGTATAGCAGCTAAGCTTGATGAACTCGGGGTCCATTATATTGAAGGTGGCTGGCCAGGATCAAATGAAAGAGATGAAGGATTTTTCAAACAGGCAAAAAAACTAAAACTCAAAAAAGCCAAGATTACAGCCTTTGGAAGTACTAGAAGAGTAAATAAAAAACCGGCTGAAGATCCAAATTTACAAGCCCTTCTAAAGGCCCAGACGCCCGTCGTCACATTAGTCGGAAAGAGCTGGGATTTCCATGTTAAGGAAGCACTTAGAATTTCGCTAAAGGAAAATCTGGAAATAATTCATGACTCTATATCATATTTAAAGAAAAGGGTCGATGAAGTGTTTTTCGATGCAGAACATTTCTTCGACGGATTTAAGAAAAATCCAGAATACACCCTAGAGACCATTAAGACAGCCCTTGATGCAGGCGCAGATATTCTGGTTCTTTGTGACACAAACGGGGGAACACTTCCCTGGGAGATTGAAGATGCGATCAAAGAATTAAATACAAACCTCTCAAATCCCCCGCTGGGAATACATACTCATAATGATGGCGAATTGGGTGTCGCAAACACTCTATACGCAGTCAGACAAGGGGTAAATCAGGTCCAGGGAACTATAAATGGGTATGGAGAGAGATGTGGAAACGCAAATTTATGTTCAATAATACCAAATCTTAAGTTAAAGCTCGGAATTAATTCCTTAAGTGATGATGAACTAAAGAAAATATATGATGTTTCTCATTTCATTCATGAGCTAACGAATCTGCCACCAATTAAGCATCGTCCTTTTGTAGGTGAAAGCGCTTTCGCTCACAAGGGTGGTCTACACGTAAGCGCAGTCATGAAGAATGCTGAGACCTACGAGCACATACAACCGGATGTCGTTGGAAATAGAAGACGAGTACTTGTTTCCGATCTTTCTGGTAGAAGTAATATCCTTTATAAAGCTCAAGAACTGGGGATTGAACTCGATCCTGGTGATAAAAAAGTAAACCTTATCCTAAATGAACTAAAAAAACTTGAAAGTCAGGGATATGAATTTGAAGGTGCCGATGCCTCTTTTGAACTCCTAGTTAGGAAATTTTTGGGACAGTATAGAAAGCATTTTGAACTTATGGGTGCGAGAACAATTTCCGAAAAAAGGAAAGATGACGAAGAGACAATGGCAGAGGCAACTGTTATTGTACAGGTAGATGGGATTACTGAACACACCGCTGCAATCGGAAACGGACCAGTAAACGCCCTTGATAACGCGCTGCGCAAGGCTCTCGAGAAGTTTTACCCAGCCCTTAAGGATGTGAAGCTTAAGGATTATCGAGTTCGGGTGGTCTCCAGCCAAAGGGGAACGGAGGCTGTGGTAAGGGTTCTCATAGAATCAGGGGATGGTGAAAGTGATTGGAGTACAGTTGGAGTATCTGAGAACATAGTTGAGGCAAGCTGGAAGGCCCTTGTTGACAGCATTGATTATAAACTCTTTAAAGAAGAAGCAAAAAGAGCAAAAAAGGCCAGAGGGTAAATACTAATTCCTCAGGATTGCACGAAAAGGTTTTATTTATCGTTGCTTAAATTCTCTAAAACCTTTTACCTCCTCTCTACATTTCAAAAATAAATTCCTTATCAATTGCATTTAATAATTTCTTATCGAAAGTCCATATCTTACACTTCGAACGTACTGCAAGAATAAGAATAACTGAATCAATAAGACCGACTCCTTTAGAAATCAAATTATTCCTTCCTGAAGACTCTCCGGCCTCAATCCAGACATCTGTTTCTCCAACCTTGGGCAAGCTATCCCAATAATTTTTTACAATTTTAATCTCTCTTTCGTTAGAACATCCTTGTAGTAATTCCCCGAAAACACACTCGATTCCGATTATCTCTCTATTAATCAATCTCTCTTCGAAGTACGGAAAAATTCGTTGGCTGCCTTTAAAAAATTCTATCCAAACGGAAGTATCGGCAATGATCATTTATCAGAGCTCCCTGTTTATTGTCCTCGCTTTTTTCGCTGAAAAACCTTTGCTAAATTTTAATGGTTTCTTTCTTACGTTCAGGTTTAATTCCTTTATTTTTTGTAACGCGCTCCATTCCTTAAGAGCGAGTAATAGAGACTCAGTTATAGTTTTTCCTTTAGTATATCGCTGGACTTCCTCGATCAATTCATCGGGCAGCATGGCAGTAACCTTCATACGATTTAATATACGATGATATATCGTATTGTCAATAAAATAGGCAAAAGGAATATTTTAAATATCCAAAACTTTTTCTACAAATCTAGCGCCCGTTCACCAAACGGGCAATAAGATATGGACTGATAGAGGGCATTAACCTCTACTTTTTTGGTGCGTTCGGCGAACGCACCCTACATTCGATGCGTCGTTAGAAGACCCCACCATTCAGATGCGACATTATCGCAGCTAGAAGCAGTTCCCACATATATTAAAAATACCCGTAGGAGCACAATCCTTGGTACGATAACGTTTCGCAGCTGGAAGCTGCTCCTACAAAGAAGGTGCTTTAGAAAATATGGAATGTCACCCCTATGGACAAAAGGACCTAATAAGGGAAAAACGGGTGAGATGGTGTAGGGGCGTATAATTATACGCCCCTACAAAATAAAGAATCCGGGACTGCAAAGTCCCGGCTATCGTAGATTATTGGTAGGATTTGATCACGAATATTGGGGGTTGTAATCCCGCTTTTAGACCTGACGGTTGCGCTACTATCAATTGTTACACCCCATCTAAATCTTCCCCCTCAAGTGGGAAGAAATCTTAGGAATCGTCTTCTGGTTCCGTTTTAATCAATTTCAGGTGTTCCTCATCTTCTTCCGGAGCTATCGGCAACTCACCTCTATTTCTGAAATATTCAATCTTATCTAAAGGGCTTTCTAATTGTCTTCTCCTTGTAGTAATTAGACTTTCGTATTCCTTTTGCGTATCACTAATTCGTTTTCCAAGCAATTCCAGCTTCTTTAGAAATTCATCCCACTGCTTTTTGAATCTTCCAAACAATGACAATAATTCCCCTGATGTCTTTTCCAATGCAAAATTGTCTACTGCTTGTCTTATTACTGATAAAACCGCAAAGAAATTAATAGGGGAACATAAAACAACTTTATTTTTCAGGGCGTTATCAAAAATTGATCTTTCCTGTTCATGGATAAATGAGTAGATCTGCTCATTGGGAATAAACAAAATCATACAGTCAACAGTATTCTGCCCCGGATCAATGTAATCTCTCGTCGTAACCTCTTTAATTCTAGCCTTCACATCTCTTAGGAAATCATTCTTATAATTAGCCCTTTCTGACTCTGAACCAGCCTCCAAATACTTTACATAGTTATCAAGTGGAAATTTAACATCCATATTAAGTTTTAAATTATTCGGTAAGAGAAATGTAAAATCTGGCCTAGACCCACCTTCCCTTATAGCTTTCTGCTTTAAATAGTTCACATTTTCGATCAAACCCGACAGCTGTAAAATGTCCTCTGCCATCCTCTCTCCCCATTGCCCTCTAACCTTGGTGCTGGCCAGTGCTTCGCGAATGGTGTGTGTTGTTTGCATTAAGGATGCTGTTTGTTCACTTGATGTTTTCAACTGGCTGGCAAGCTCTCCGAATTTTTCTACCCTGTCCCGCTCAAGCTCTTTCATTAAATTTGAAACCTTATCCAGTTCCCCGGTCATTCGTTGGAGTTGCCGGTCAATTATTTCCTTTCTAACATCCAACTCCTTTAACGTTGCTTCTCTTTCAGGTTCCAATGTAGCCTTGGCTAATTTTAAAAATTCTTCAGTTGATCTAGATAAAGCCTCTAGAGATAAACTACCAAAACTTTCTTTAAGACCCTCGATCAACTCCATTAAATTTTCTCTATTCTTTGATTCACTTTGTAGATAAAGCTCTTCGGCAAGGTCCTTTGCTGTTTTCGCTTGTATAAGCCTTAGTACTAGAGCCGCCCCTAACCCTATGAAAATACCCAGAATTAGACTGATTAGTATCGGTATCCAACTCATATATTAATTGAAGAAAATGTACTAAGCCCCCCCAATAATCAATATTATTAGACTATCTGACTCACATTAACACACAACCCAAGCTTATTATCTAAACTCATCACAAAAATCTTTTACGAATTAAACATTTCTCCAAATTGAGAATTACACTCCTTCAATGGGATTCCCTATTATCCAATACAATAAAACTATTATTATTCCCTGTACTATCCAACCGATCACACAAACTCCAACAGCCCGCAAGGTACTATTGTAATCCAGAGCCTGCCTGACTGCTATTATCATAGCTACGAGCATCCAGATCCCAGCTATTATAAAAACAATGCTTTGTAAGAAGGGAATTACGCCCAAAACCCTGATGAGACCGGGAGAGCTAGCAAAACCTATAGTCCTCAATAATTCACCGTAATCGGCTTTAGTCTGTGGTTCAGGAAGTAATCTAGTGCCTATAAAATAAGTGAGGAATGCCCATACTATCCAACCAGCCAGAGCCGCGATAGTACCAAAAACGATGCCACTAATTCCAGCAGTAGTGACTGTTCCGACGCCAGCTGCAATACTAGAAAGCACAACAACTGTTACGGCCTGACCCATTGCACTTTTGTCAGCCTCAACCTCCTCGTATAAATTACTATCCAACTTAGAGGCTCGAATAATGCGATCTCCGAAGCTAGCCATATTATCCTCCTTAAATATAGATTCATAGACAACATCGTATCAAGATTTTGTAATTAAATATTTATAATACGACTTTAGCTAGATCGTGTCCAGAAATTTATTTAATTGGCATTAATAGGAACTCTTCTTTTTTAACTAAAGAATCTTATAAATCTTAAAACTTAATATGCGACACGTTTTAGTTTTATCCTTTTCAGAAATTCCAAGAATGAAGAAAGCGTCTCAATGCTATATTCACCCATCAATGAAATCTGAATCCAGTTTCTTTTAAGTAAATATTCACTTCTATAACTTATAAGATACCCTTCTTCGTCTAATATAAGCCCTAACTCTTGAGAATTATTCCAATCAGGAAGAGCAATCGTAATCAAAGCGGGGGATGCATGATTTTCAGGTGCGAGTATTCTGAATCCCGACTGTCTTAATTCCTCCCTGACCCATGAAGAAAGTTTTTGTAATCTTTCATATCTATAGCTTTTATCAAAGTTCTTTACTGATCGTTTAAGCGCATATATAAAATTTGAAGACATTGTAAATGGGATTCCACCTGAAGCAGCGTAGAGTCCAAGGTCAATATACCTGGGAATATTATTAACTTTTGGCATAATGTCATGGTTATAGAAAACCATCGAAAGACCAGGAAAAGCTCCCAACCCTTTGCCACTAACCCCTGAAGCTAGATATACTCCCCTGAGATCTAACTGAATCGTTCCTATTGAACTCACACAATCCAAACAAAGACGAATTTCCCTTTCCTGACAAACTTCCTTTAAGATACCAATGTCATTAAGAACACCTGTTGATGTTTCGCAATGGACTGCCCATAACCAATCAATTTCTTGAACTTTCTTAACAGATTCTATTATATGTTTTATATTAAAAGGCTTACCCCACTCAACCTCATGTCTTTCGAAATTAATGCCAAATCGAGTTGCATGATCTATCAATCTCTCTCCAAATTCGCCATTGCTGAGTACTAGACCTTTACGAAAATTAACAGAAAGTTGTGCAGCAATCGCATCGTTAGATAAAGATCCTGATCCCATCAAGAGCTCTACTTTTTGTGAATTGACCAAATCGCATAGAAGCTTTCTAGTATGATCAAAATCTCTTATAAAATTTGGGGAGCGATGAGAAACTGGATCGTCTTGAAAAGCCCTTTTAACCTTATCACTAATTTCCACCGGTCCCGGCAGTAAATTTACATTCCTACTTTCAACAAGAGGTAAAGAAATTCTATCTGATATTAGTTTTGATTTTTCTCTAAGCTTTTTATAAGCCTCGGGAGTCATATACATCGGTTGAAACCATGCTCCTTCCTTTCCAAGTATTGGACCAAATGGCACAAATCCGAAATGTTTATATAGCTTCATTTGCTTCAAATGAGCAGTGATGATAAGAAGATCGTAACCACGATGAGCACCATATTCTGCCAATAGGGTTAAAAGCCCCTTCAGAATCTTTCCATTCCGAAATTTTTTTTCTATGCTCAACAAGCGAATCTCACAAATGGATTCGGAATGCGGAAGATAGGTATCCAGGTCTTCAATTTTTTGATCAAGAGAAAAAGGCCGCTTGTCTCTAATTGCAAGCATTCCAATCAAGTTTTTTCCATAAAGACAGATTAGATACTTGTTCTGTGAGTGAAATTTGTCTATTAGAATTTTATTTCTGTTCGGTTCATGTTGAGGTATCTCCTCAACAAAGGTCCTGTAGTTTAATTTGTGAATTTGTTCAAACTCCCATCGCTCAGTTGCAACCTTAAATTTTATACACCGGTCAGTGATCATAGCACATTGATAATAATATATTTAATTATATAGGGAGTCTAAGTTATAATCGATCGAAATCACAAGAATCTACTTTCTATTTCCGGGGTCGGTATAAAACACTCCTTCCTCTTTCCAAACCAACTATACCTATTTTTGGCAACGATACTATAAACATAATCCCTTAGTGGTCTGGGTATCACGATAAATATGTATAATAGGGGCCAAAGCCCATTGAGCCTCTTAAACAGTCTTAATGTCGCGGAAGATCTTAAAAAATACTCATCATTTTCAATGAGAACAAATGTATCATAATCATCGATAGAAAGACCAAATCTTTTTAATAAGTTATTACCAATGGATGACTGCAGTGAAGCAAATTTAAAAACACCTTTTGGATCTCTTAAAATGGCAAATTGTACTATAGAACTACAAAAATTGCATAAACCGTCAAATAAGATGATTGGTTTAGTTGTCTTCGTACTATCCATGCATTCTTTTTGTAATTTACTTATTTTCAATTAAGAATAACTCTTAACATTCAATAATACTATTTTGATCCAGGAGATTCTTTTACTTCTATGATTCCTTGCATGCCTTTTTTACGGTGACTACCAAACAATCCCCTCTTATCACAATAAAACTCGTAGGTGCCAGTCTTTGTTGGTGTAAAAGAAATAGTCACATCCTCGCCATGCGATATATTTTGATCAATTTGCAATCCACTCTCTGGGTCATCAATACTAAAATTATGAGGAATAATCATTGTAACACTCCTTAATGTAAGCTCTACGGGTGTATTTACTTCAACTATGATATGATTTGGTTCAAATGAGTAACTATCGACGATAAGATCTAACCTCTGGATTCCATCAACACCCATTCTCGCTTTTGCCGATTTGGAATCCTGTGATACGCCTTCGATGACATTAAATGTTAAACATAAAAGCGACGCAATCATGAAAATCTCTAAGCTAATCAGAAATCTCATAGCGGCTATCTCCTGCGAAAAATGATTATTGGGTCTATGAGAGCTTCCGAAACTAGACGAGTTCCTAGCTATATCAGCTCCGTTATTTAAAGCTTATTCTATATTATATTGTCTTTTCTTGCCGTTAACCTTATGAACGATTGCCTGGTATACGCTATATTCCCCATCTTTTTCCCCAACAAGGAAATCCAAATCGTAAGTGTTTCCTTCATCATCAACGAAATCTGCACAACTAACGTAGAAATCTCCTTTCTTGACTAGTCCCGAATGAAGCTCTTTAAATTTTAGTCTTCTTAACTTCCCATCTACCGCATCATATATTATGTAATGATCATTATAAGAATTTTCCCCAACATGTTTATTCATGGCGGCTTGACTCTTTTCACGTGGCGCACCCTGGATACTGGGGTCGTCTGCGGCAAAGCAAATCGAAAAAGTTCCAAATACAATGCTTACACAAACCAAATGAATAAATTTGTACATTTTTATTAACCTCCCTTCGACTTATTCTGAATTAAATTTATAAAATTCACTAGTATTTGGCAATTTCAAGTTTAAATCAGAAGAGTAATCAATATCAACATTAACTTCGTTTACCATACACTGAAGCACATGACCACCGGCCTTTCTATCTTCAGTAATAAAGTGAAAATGATATCCCGGTTCATTTATTTCTCTAATATATGACGGAAACCTAAAGCCAACCATTGTTCCTTTAACATTATTTAATTGAAATCTGGTTTCCTTTTTCAGTGCTTCGGCAAGAGTAGGAAATGGCTTATTTTGCTTAGGAACGCTTCTCGTTCTTACATGATTGAAAAATCCATCTATCTTGATCGCATAGAAAACGTTTTTAGTAGGAAGAAACTTATCCATAATAATTTCCAATTTTTTGCATTCCACTTCATTCTTGATATTAAGCCTCCTATCGGCATCGAAAAACGTAACAGTCGAAAAAGGTGTTTTCATGGAATCATACACTAGGTATGCGACTCCATCTGCTTTTATTTGATATACCTTGCCATCTAGTTCTATCATTTCTCCATATAGTGCATTAAACGTTCCCAATCCAAAGTCACCATAATCCTTTAACTCACCAATCGTCATATTTCCATCGTAAACACCACCATATAATGCCGAAATTGTTGAAGTCTGAAATATGATGTCTTTATTAATTCTGGCATTGTTTCCTCTTTGGTTTGAACAGCTATAGAGAAACAAAAAAAGAAGAATTGGTATGGAAAAAATTTCAAATTTCTTCATTTTCATATCGTAGATGTAAGTATAGGTTTAGAAATATAATCTATTTTTATGAACTGTCACGAATAACGATTAAAAAAATGAACAACGCTAAAACCCTCATGCAGTAGAGTGTCTAAATATAAAAACATATTAACTACGGTCATTGCGAGGGGCTTTTTCCCTGAGCAATCCCCATGGATGGCAGCAGACCGCTTCGTTTCACTCGCGATTGTAGATTTTACGTTATTAGGGGACAGAATTTGTAAATTTTAAATTATTTTACTTTGTCTTGATACAAAGAAACAACCCTTCGACGAGGCTCAGATACCGTCTTAAAAGTCAAGATGTTTTTACACAATAATCTGGATCAAATGG